>CAZGEB010000060.1:0-1649 GCA_964524915.1 uncultured Candidatus Saccharibacteria bacterium | reverse complement strand
AGCTGCACAAACTTAATCTTTTTACGATTTGCGTCCCTAAAAAAGGCATTTGTGGAGGCCTCTATCCTCGGATCAAACCACGCTGCGTTTGCACCAACCATATAACTAGTTTGCCCAACCCTCAAAACATCTCGCCAGATTTGTTTTTGACCTTCGAGCCCTCTATAAATGTAAGCTTCTTCTGCACACTGCTTTTTTAAATACATTGCCTCTAAGCTCGGCATAATACTCTCTATCTTTTGTTGCTTTTCAGACAAAATTTCTACGAGCTTCCCTGGATCGACAGCATTATAATGATTATCTCCACTGGAAAAAACTGGGAAAACTAATCCTTTCTCCACAAGTCTTTCTATGGTGTCGTAGGCATTACGCCTATGAATGCCTGTTTTTACTGCTACTTGGGGCACACTAGACTCTCCCATACCCAAAAGTGCTTCGTAAATCCTAGCTTCATTTTGGCTTAAATCAGCCATTTGTAATATTTCTTGGTACATATTCAATATGTGGTGGTGTCTACTACCTACTGGTTGCCTTGGCTACTCATACTAAACAATATATCATTGTACTAAAGTAAGTGTCAAATTTCATTTGTAATATAATCACAAGAATTATGAAGACAAGCCCAGTACGAACCATAATATCAATCAACACAAAAACTGCAATAGATATTGCCAACTCCGCCATTGAAGAAGGATTAAAACAAGGTGTTTCTATTTCTGTTGCTGTTTGTGACCCACTTATGAATCTTATAGTTTTTATTAAGTCAGATGGGGCAACCCCTCACAGCACTGAAACCTCTCGCCGAAAAGCACAAACTGCCTCCTCTACAGGAAAGGCAACTGGCTGGATGCCAGGAAATCTAGCCGTCACACTACCCCTAGCCTCAAACAATTTATTAACCAATATCCCAGGAGGTATACCCATTTTTTACGAGGACAAGTTAATTGGTGCGATTGGCGTTGCTGGTGGATCTATTGAGCAAGACCAAAGTATTGCGGAAGCAGCACTCAAGATAATAGAAGGAAATGAATAACTTATCTTATGGAAAACTATCTTAAGGCTATATTTAAAGAACCAAACCCGGAGACTCCGACCAGAATTTACAAGTCAATAAATTTTTCTAAAAGCGCTGACTCTATTTGTGGTATTTCTGGACGCATATTACTAGCTAGGGCTGCTGAAAACTATTGCTTGATCGGTAAAGAGGCCGCCAAACAAGCATGGAAAGATGCAAAAGATGGCAACATATCTTTTTTTGAGCATATTGAATATCTTTTCCCAAGTGAAGATAGGGTGTGGGTTGTTGGAGTACTTGATAAACATTGGGAGATGTGGTGGCGGCCACTGGATGTTGATTTTAAAGATAGAAGCCGTGGAGGATTAAGGGCCTCACAACTGACCAAACTCATCTGATTTTACCCAAGTCTTTTTACAAACTCTACTACTCTGGGATCAAGTATGATGTCGGACTGTACAATTGGACGTTTGAGATGAAGACCTTCTAGAGTTTTACAGCGGGAAAGGGCGACGTAGAGTTGGCCGTGAGCAAAAGTGCCAGTGGCTAGGTCTATATATACTTTGGAAAAAGTTTTGCCTTGAGCTTTGTGAATGGTAACTGCCCAGGCAAGCTTCAACGGCATTTGCGTAAA
>CAZGEB010000059.1:0-1801 GCA_964524915.1 uncultured Candidatus Saccharibacteria bacterium | reverse complement strand
GGACTCCAAAATATTTCTGGTAGAGCGGCTACAGCCACCCCCACCCAAAACCAAATCTTTTGTTGTTTTGTCATAAAATGATTTTTCCTAAGGGTGGGAATAGCCCACTCTTATATTTATTTCTATTTTATCACCTTTGATTTTTTATGAGCCGAGATTATCCACCTTGTTCCACTAGGCGGTTTTCTTTTAGATAATAGATTATCCTATCGCGGTCTTCGTTTTCCTCATCACCTTTATAATATATTTGTAGGAATTCCACCAGCATCTGGTCCGGATAAAAAGCGTAGATTATTCTAATGCCACTTTGTATTCCCTTACCCTTCATGGCTTTGCAGGCAAACTTTTTGAGTTTAAAGAATTTTACTTTTTCGTTGCCAAGGCCAGTGATTTGAAATACAGAAAGGTTATCTTTTTCTAATATGTGGTAAAGTTCGATTGCGTTTTGTTTTGCCACTTCAATATCATCTACCAAAGTTCTAAATCTTTTTAGTAGCTTTTTAAAATCCCTGTCAAATTCTGAAATACTTCTATACTTCATCGGAATAGCTTCTTACTGAATAGGCGGGTGTTCTATAGAAGACTGATTCGTAATCTATTTTTTTGCCTTCTGCTGCTGTCACCCAGGGTATATCTCCATGAGAGTATTCTTTCATCTCTGCTGCAGTTTTATCGCTTAGACGAGAGATTACGTCATCTATGGTTTGTATTTCCTTGGCTGTAAAAAGAGACAGGTTGGGATCCCTTAGGGGCAAATATTTTTTTTGTTCAAAGTTGAAGTATTTACTTTTGACTCTGGCAAGATCTTTGTCTTCTTCCATTTGTTTAATTATGTTTACAAATGCTACGGGTGTGGGACCGAAATGATTTTTGATGTATACAGCCCCCATCAGCTGCTCTTCAAATTTTTCATAATAGTCAAAATCTATGAAATACATAAGCTTGCATAAGACCGCTTCTCCCACGTTTGGTTTAGCACCCACCTTTTTTAAGACATAGAGTAGCACCTCTTTGAATTTATCTAGTTTTTCTTGCGGCACGCTAATTCTTTCCTCAGCCTCAGGCTTTTTTGTTTTGGCTTCAGGTTTTGTGACGATAATGTTGGGGCTAGTTTGCATAGACAAAAATTCCCCCATAGACAATTCAAAAAGTCGAGCAATTGTACCTGCTTCATGAATAGTAAGCTCCCTTTCGCCTTTTTCAATAAGTATGTAGGTGGGTCGGGAGACGCCCAGTTTTTGAGAAATATCTTCTTGAGACCATCCAGCTTTTTCTCTTAACTCTTTTATAAAGCCGCCGTAATTTTTAGCTTTACTCATGAGTTTATAATAGTATATGTCAAGATAATTGTCAACGGCATGTCAATATAGTTTACAGTTAAGCATTGTTAATATGTCGTAAGCGTTCATGTCACTACCCATTTAACAAAAAACCTCCGAGACACGGAGGTTTATGGGTTTTTAAATTTCTGCGTTAGTGTGTACTGAAACGACGTCTTCGTAGTCCTCTAAAGTTTCTAAGAGCGCCGAAACTTTTTCTTTTTGCTCTTCAGTTAAACTGACTTTTTGATTAGAATATTTTACTATGTCCGACCCAGCGATTTTTCCACCTGCTTTTTCTATGGCAGTTTTTATTTTTTGTAAATCTTGCGGCTGGGTGTAAATAATCAGTCCTTCTTCAGATTCCTCTACATCTATCGCCCCAGCATCAATTGCCACCAATTCAATGTCAGGTAAGTTGTAAGTCGTAAGTTGTAAGTTTTGGTTATCAACTACTCTTTCTATTAACAATTGCCCACGAG
>CAZGEB010000058.1:0-2044 GCA_964524915.1 uncultured Candidatus Saccharibacteria bacterium | reverse complement strand
CCACAAATGCCTTTTTTAGGGACGCAAATCGTAAAAAGATTAAGTTTGTGCAGCTGTTTGATTTTGAGACCCCTGGGCAGGTAAAAAATTTCCCAAAGCATTTCCCAGGGCAACTAGAATATCGAATTTTACCAAAAGAATATTCCACTAATTCCATTATTCATATTTTTGGGGATTACGTGGTGACATATACAGGTGTGGGCATTTTAAATCTTGGAGAGGGTCCTACTTTTTTTATTTTGCGTAGCCAACAACTCGCGGACAGTTACCGTATTTGGTTCCAAGCTTTATGGAAAGTTGCGAAATAATTTTAAGTATTTATGCGCATTATAGCTGACTTACATATTCATTCTAAATACGCTCGGGCTTGTAGTTTGGCTCGGAATATTTATTAGAATCTTTTATTTATCGTAAGGCGAATCCCTAAGCTTTTATTGGCGGCATCTGCATATACATAGGCTTTGCCCTTTCCTCCTTGAATCCCAAATTCAATTACGGTGCCAATTTTGAGTTCGTCCCACTTGTCTGCTTTTCCGTGTATATAGCGTTCTTTTGCTTGAACGCTCATTCGGCTTGGAGTTTTTGGGATGCCAGAAATATTTTGCACATGTCTATCAACAAAGGCATATCTTTCTTCCAGTGGTATAGCAAAACGGTTTATGGAATTAAATTTTATTCCGCTTATCTCACCATTCATATTCACAAATCCAGCCACATGAGATATTGCTTGTTGATTTAGATCAAATTGAGGTCCTACCATGGTATTTATTTTTGTCTTATTATTCAGCACTACTTCTTTGCCGACGCCGCCATACACAAAATCCGTTTTTGTTTTTCCTTCGGTGTGGTTTTGGTTAACAAACAACCATCCATTTTTACTTTTGAAGCGTAGCCATGCCTCGTACATTTCTTGGGAGTCGATAGATGCTTCCATGGATAGAGCGGCAGATTGATTGTTGGGAGGTACTTTTGTTTGGTTTGATTGGGTTTGGGCTTCTACTTGTGTGGACATGGCTATCTCCATTATGATTGCTAATAAAAATGCCCTAGTTGGAGTGTTGAGTTTTTCTTTTAAATCAGCAGTTAGTTTGTCCCACCAACTGGTGTGTTCCAAAGATACGAGAGTGTCTGGCCGTAAGGCAGCAACTTCTGTGGGTTCTATTGTAAATCTTTTTTCCATATAAATAAATTAAAAATGATTTGACCTGAACATAGTTTATTTGATATACTGAGAGTGGTCAACACCACCATATGGTGGTCATTATCATATTTGATAGTTTATTTATATGTATTTTCCTATCCTTGAAAAGCTCGGCCTAACGGTAAATGAATCCAAGATCTATGTGTCGCTGGTGGAGAGTGGCGAGGCGTCTGTTAGCCAGATCGCTATTAATGCCCAGATTCATAGGCGTAATGCTTATGATGCTATCCATAGACTATTGGATAAAGGGTTAGTTTTTCAGATCATTGACCCACGGGAGAATAAATATAACGCTGTGGATCCGGACAAGCTTAAGGAGTTGGTGGCGGAACAAGCTACGGAGCTTGACGCTGCACTTTTGGAACTAAGAAGGCATTATCACAGACGAGAAATTCCAGAAGCAGCATATATTTTTAAAGGATATGAAGGACACAAGACTCTTTGGAGGGAGATGGTTGGTACAGGTAAAGATATATTTGGCATTGGTGCCAAGGCTCAGTGGTTTGATCCTGCCCTAGAACATAGCAGGGATGCATTTTATAAAGAAATTCGTAAAAAGAATATTGTTTTGCATTTATTGTTTGATGATGAAGTGCGTGTGCAGTGGCCAGAGTTTGCCGAGAGTTATCCGGCAACTATAAAATATAAATATTTACCCAAGGATTATGCTACTAATGCCGCTGTATATATTTTTGGTGATTATGTGGTTATGTATACCGGTATCACAGTGGGCAAGATGTCTGACGATGTAATGTTTTTTTTATTAAAAAGTCATGATTTGGCAGAGAGTTATAGGAAATGGTTTGCTTATATGTGGGATAAGGCTAATGACGTCAAAATTAG
>CAZGEB010000057.1:0-2171 GCA_964524915.1 uncultured Candidatus Saccharibacteria bacterium | reverse complement strand
GTTATCAATATTTATGCTTCTCAAGGTCAGTCGATCAATGAAAAGCATATTGAATTGATAGTTCGCCAGATGTTCTCCAAGGTGAAAATTGCTGATCCTGGTGATAGTCAGTTTGTGCCAGGGGATGTGGTGGACAAGGCTAGGCTCCGTGATTTGAATGAACAATTGACCAGGCAGGGTCAAAAGCCAGCTACTTTCGAACAGCTCTTGATGGGTATTACCAAAATCAGTCTTAGTACTGATTCCTGGATGGCAGCTGCAAGTTTCCAAAACACTACTCAGGTTTTGATTGAGGCTGCTATTACTGGTAGGGTAGACTACTTAAAGGGTTTGAAAGAAAATGTGATCATCGGTAAGCTAATCCCAGCTGGTACTGGTTTTAGGCAAGATGTGGCAGCTGAGCTTTCTGCTCCAACTGCAGTAGATGTCACAGCTCTTGAAATGTCCCTAGCTCCAGAGTCAGAAGAATAGAAAAAAGGTGCTTTAAAAACACACCACCCCGCCATAGGCGGGGTGGTGTGTTTAGTTTAATGGCTATTTTGTTTGCAGTAGTGCGTGCATGGCGCCAACAACCAGTTCTATGGATTCTGGGTTTTGTCCAGTAACTATATTCTTATCTACTGCCAGGTGTGGTTCTCTTGGTCCAGATGATTCAAATAGCGCTCCTTGTTCTACAAGTTTGGATTCCAAGAGAAATGGCATGTCCTTGTAATAGGGGGTAGCTTGTTCTTCTGTGTTGGTAAAACTGTTGATTCTTTTGCCTGAAATTAGGTATTTGCCATCTTGATTTTTTACACCTACAAAAGCAGCTGGTCCATGGCATACTGCGGCCAAAATGCCGCCGTTGGAATAATTATTACTCATTATTTCTGCTAGAGTGCTATTGTTTGCCAAATCAAACATTGGCCCATGACCGCCTGCTACAAAAATCGCATCAAAATAAGTATTCGTTAAATTTTCTATTTTGCTTGTTTCTTTAACTACCCGCATTTTTTCTGGATTTGCATAAAAGGCCGCATTGATTTTGTCTTCTGGGTGGGGTGAGGTAATGGGGCATTCTCCACCATTTGGACTCGCGACAGTTACTTGGTATCCATGGTTTATAAAAAATTCATATGGATGGCTAAATTCAGAAAAATGAAAGCCTGTTGGCTTGTCTGTATCCCCAATTGTCTTTTGGCTAGTTAAGACTATTAAAATATGCATGGTATTTTATATTTAATTTATTCTGTCTCAATATTAATCAATATCTTCCAACGCATATACATCAAAGGCCATTTCTTCATATGGATGGACTTTTTTAACTGCTGCTATTACGTCATGTAAAATATTTCTTGGTACTATCACTTCTATCTTTTCCTCTTCTACAGATTCGTAGACTTCGGCTTTACCTATCGCTGGATTGGAATTACTGTTTCCGCGAAAACGACCAGTGCCAATAGAAGAAAAAGAGCAAGAGTCGTAATTGCCAATTTTACCAGCTCCGGCATCTGCCAAAGCTTTTCTTACAATGTCGCTGTGCGACAAGGGTGTGAACACAACAAATTTTACGTTTTTAGATAGAGGCATTGATTATGTTTTAAAGTAATAAAAATTAAATGCAAGTGTTTTGTTTGTGCGTGTATCATCTTTCTAATATCAGTTCTGTTTCTGGTATGATTGATCCGCTTTTCATTCTAAATCGTTCATCAAATAATTGTTTACCTGTTTCCTTGAATCCTAAACGTTTATAAAAAGCGATAGCTTTTTGATTGTAAGTTGCCACCAGAACAATAACATTGTTGTTATTATCTTTGATATATTCTAAAGCCATAGCCCATAATCGTTTACCGGTGCCTTTACTCTGGTGTTCCGGTAATATGTATATGGTTTTAAGCTGATTAAAGTCCGGGCCTTGTATAATACTACAAAACCCAATCACAATACCGTCTTGTCTGGCCACAAAAGTCTTTTTGTGAGGCTTATTTTCAAGGATATTCTTGCGAATTCTTTCAATTTCTTCTTGTGGTGAGCGCTCATTTATTTTGTCTCTTATGTCTTGTTCGGTAATCCCACATTCTTTGTTGGGGTAGGTTTCTATCCATGTGGTCGTCTGTACGTTAAAAATTCCTTCCGCGTCACTTGGAAGTGCTTCTGAGATAGTGATAAGGTGGGTGTCGTCATTCATATTT
>CAZGEB010000056.1:0-2387 GCA_964524915.1 uncultured Candidatus Saccharibacteria bacterium | reverse complement strand
TTACGAAGAAAGAAAAGCAAAACTTTATACTTTTAAATACTCTAAAGATTTTCCAATTGCTATTTCTACTACTCGTCCTGAAACAAAAGTGGGTGACACTGCTGTGGCAGTGCATCCAGAAGACAGTCGCTATCAAGAGTTTATTGGCAAAGAATATGATGTGGATTTTTGTGGTGAAAAATTGCATATAAAAATAGTGGCGGATAGTAGTGTAGAAAAAGATTTTGGTACTGGGGCTTTGGGTGTGACACCTGCGCACAGCCAGATAGATTTTGAGATTGCGGAGAAGAATAAATTGCCGCTCAAGCAGGTGATAGACGAAAAAGCTAAGATGATAAATGTTGGAGAGAGCTTGCTTGGTAAAAAAACTTTGGAAGCTAGAGAGATTGTGGCTGAGTGGTTGCGCTCTGAAGGTTTGCTTGAAAAAGAAGAAGAGGTCACACAAAATTTGTCTTTAGCGGAGAGGACAAGTGGGGTTATAGAGCCTTTACCCAAACTTCAATGGTTTGTTTTGGTGAACCAAGAATTTCCTATGGGAGAAAATGAGCTGGGTATAGATGCTGGTACCAAGGTCACCTTGAAAAGTTTGATGCGACACGTGGTGGAGAGCGGGCAAATAGAAATTTTTCCAGATAATTATAAAAAGATTTATTACCATTGGATAGACAACTTGAGAGATTGGTGTATTTCTAGGCAAATATGGTTTGGGCATAGAGTGCCAGTGTGGTACGACAAAGAAGGTGGTGAGCATTTGCCGGAAGACAAGCAGGTATATCTAGCTCGTCATGCTGAATGTGAAGATAATGCACAAAATATTCTAGCTAGACCAGAGAGTAAGCTTACTGAAAAAGGTAAAGAACAGGCAAGGCAGCTTGCAGAAGAGTTACGCGAAAAACATATTACAAAAATAGTGACCTCTACTTTAAATAGGGCGCAAGAAACAGCAAAGCTTGCGGCTGAGTATTTAGGTCTGGCTGAGGGTGACATTGAAATTTGGCCAGAAGTAGATGAAATTCACGTGGGGAACTTAATAGGTAAGGCGGAAGATTTGCGTTTGCATGGTTTTGCTCAGGCGCAAAAAGAGGGTACTGGTGAAAGTTTGGAAAGTATTGAAAAACGTGCTTTGTCAGCCATTACCAAATTAGAAAACTTGCGTACCAGTGGAGAAATTTTGGTTATCGCCCACGGTGGTTTCAATGCAGTATTTGAGGCGGCGCTGCAGGGTAGAAAAAAAGAGGATTATGTAGCTTATCGTACCAAGCGTGGCAATATTCCAAATGCTTCGTGGGCAAAGCTAACTATTATTCAAGATCCTATTGGGGAAGATCTGCTTCAGGATGAGGATACTTTGGATACTTGGTTTAGTTCAGGGCTTTGGACCTTTTCTACTTTGGGGTGGCCGAATAAAACTTTGGATTTAAAAGAGTTTCATCCCACGACTATTTTAGAGACCGGATATGATATTTTGTTTTTCTGGGTGGCGAGAATGATTTTGATGTCCACTTTTCACACAGGGCAAGTACCATTTAAAAATGTATTTTTGCATGGCATGGTCAGAGATGCCAACAAACAGAAAATGAGCAAGAGTAAGGGCAATATCATTGACCCTTTGGACATGATCGCAAAATACGGCACAGATGCTTTGCGTTTTGCCTTGATCTTCAACACTGCGGCAGGTACAGATATGGCTATCTCTGAAGACAAAATCAAAGGTATGAAGCATTTTGCAAATAAGCTGTGGAATATCGCCAGGTTTGTCATGACTAATGTTGAGCAAAGCGACTGGACGTGGGAAGAAAAAACAGAAGCAGATAAAATTATTTTGCAAAAATTAAATGAGGTTATTGCTTCTGTAACCAAGCACTTAGAAAATTATCAGCTCCACGAAGCCGCACAAGGCATATATCATTTCACCTGGCACGAACTCGCAGACATATACATAGAGTCCAGTAAAGAACAGCTACAAAACCCAGAACTAGCAGACAATACTAAAAAGATTCTTCTCCACAACCTCGTAATGGTGGTCAAACTCCTCCATCCTTTTATGCCGTTTATAACAGAATACATTTGGGATCTTCTAGGCGAGCATGGTCTGCGTAAAAACCATGACCCTCTACTCATCTCCAAATGGCCAAAGACTGAAAAATAATATTGTTCATTATAAAAAACACAACCCAAGTCTCCCTTGGGTTGTGTTTTAATTTGCTATTTTATATTTTCGCCGTCGAGGGTTCGAACCATGTGGTAGAGCTCAGATGCCGCTGCTAGAAGTAGGGCGTCTTCTAGAAAACCAATCCAAATAAATTTACCATTGCTGGCCAAGGCAAACTGCAGGAAGTCAAAAAGGCGATCAGTGAAGCGCAGTAGTAAAGCGCAAGAAAGCAGTT
>CAZGEB010000055.1:0-2413 GCA_964524915.1 uncultured Candidatus Saccharibacteria bacterium | reverse complement strand
AATCAAAACTAAACAAGGGACTTATCAGAGGTTATGGGAGATACAGGCAGGGGGGGTATTAGGAAGCCAAAAAATAAGAAGTTTTCTATGCCAAAATGGCATTTGCTAAAATACTGGCTTCGTGCTATGATATTTTTATCATCTTAGTTTACCAGTCTTGCAGTTGGGCTTTCTATCAAAAAAGAGCCAAAGGGCAAAGATTCGGGACTTATATATTTTTCATACAAGAGTAGAAGATGAGCTCTTGGCAAAGATAGGAAGCCAAAAAATGGCAGATAATGGTATCAAGTTGTATGTTGGTAATTTGTCTTTTCAGACAACCGACGATCAACTTCGTGATTTGTTCGCTCAATGCGGCAGTGTAGTAGAAGCTTCTGTTGTCACAGATCGTGATACAGGTCGCTCTCGTGGATTCGGTTTCGTAACCATGTCCACTCAAGAAGAGGCAGATGCAGCTATTGCAAAGTTTGATGGCTTTGAATTTGAAGGTCGTCAGCTAACTGTCAACGTTGCAAGACCAAAAGATCCAAACGCTCCTCGTCGCAGCTTCGGTGGCGGCAATCGTGGCGGTGGATACGGCGGTGGAAATCGTGGTGGAAGCCGCGGTGGATACGGCGGTGGAAACAACAACGGTGGTGGAAACGACTGGTAATTTTTCAAGAATTACAAATACTCCCAAAGCTTTTAAGCTCTGGGAGTATTTTTTATGCTATAATATATTTAAAGACAAAAGGGAAAATTAAAAAAAATAGGGAGGAGGTGAGAAATTTGAAAACTTTGCACGGTATTAGTTTTATCCTGCTAGTAATAGGCGGATTAAACTGGTTGCTAGTTGGCCTCTTTCAGTGGGACGTAGGAAGTATTTTTGGTGGAATGGACAGTATCATTGCCAGAATTATCTACATCTTGGTGGGCATTTCTGCCATAGTGATATTGGCCAACCACAAAAATGACTGCAAATGGTGTGGAAATGGAAACTCAGCCCCTATGAAATCCTAGTAAAATAGGTTTTATATTTTAGATAACAAGCGTCAAGGCCAAAAAAGGCTTTTGGCGCTTGTTTGTTTAAATCTCTTTTTTCCCTTATAATAAAGCCAAACCCGATAAACAAGGAAAGTCTCATGGCAAACGAAGTTATCTTAAGATTCAATAATGTTAAATTTGAATACCAACCTCACAAACTACTTCTAGACGAGGCGTCTTTTTCGCTGCGAACCAACAGCCGCATCGCCCTCATGGGGCAAAACGGGGCGGGGAAGTCTACCATTTTTAAACTGATTACTGGCGAGATCAAGCCACTTGAAGGTGAAATTTTCCGAACACCAAATGACGCCACTGTCGGCATCGCCAAACAAACTCTTTCCAAAGATCAACTAGAAATGTCTGTACGGGACTACTTTGCTTCAGCTTTTCAAGAAAAAAAATACAATCTAGGTAAACTTATCGCTAATGTATTTGCGGTCGTCAACCTAGAAGCTCCACTGGACAAAAAACTCAAAGAATTTTCTGGGGGACAACAAGCGCGCCTCTTACTAGCCTTTGCGCTCATCCAAGAACCAGACATTTTACTGCTAGATGAGCCGACAAACAACCTAGACCAAGCCGGCATAGAACATTTGACCGGATTTCTGATGCTATACGAAAAAACTTGTCTGGTGATTTCTCACGATGCGGACTTTTTGAATGCTTTTACCGAGGGAGTTTTGTATTTAGATTCATACACTCGTAAGGTAGAACAGTATACAGGCAACTACTACGACGCAGTAGAAGAGATCGGCAAAAGAATCGAAAGAGAAAATCTGCAAAACGCCAGAGCTGAAGCAGAAATCCGCAAACTCAAAGAACAAGCAGAACAATTTGCCCACAAAGGAGGAAAATTGCGTGCTGTGGCAAAAAGAATGCGCGAAAACGCCGAAGAAGCAGAAGAAAGCAAAGTAGAAGTCAGGCGCGAAGACAAAACTATTCGAGATTTTGAAATCCCAGTACAAACTTTTCCAACATTTTGGAATGGCGTCCTGGCGACCATCACTTCTGTTTCCGCCATGCAAAACGGGGAAGTAGTAGAAAAGAAAAAAGATTTACTGGTGAGAAAAGGCACTCATTTGCTCATCAGTGGCCCGAATGGAATCGGCAAGTCTACTTTGATAGACAAAATAGCCAACCGCACCGCCACAGGCGTAGAAATTCCAGAAGAAGTTACAATCGGCTACTACAAACAAGATTTTTCCAACTTTGATTATAATAAAACTGGTCTAGAAACTCTTTTGGATGCCATGCCAGAAAAAGATGAGCAGCGCCTGCGTGCTACTGCTGCAAGCTTTTTGATAGACGGCAAAGCCTTGGGAAACAAAATAGGGGATCTGTCGGAAGGACAAAAAGGACTTTTGGCTTTTTGCAGACTGGTTTTGATGAA
>CAZGEB010000054.1:0-2479 GCA_964524915.1 uncultured Candidatus Saccharibacteria bacterium | reverse complement strand
CAAATTTTTATACTTCTTGGAATCACCGCCTCTGTGGCGGCTTGTTTGTTTTACACTATTTCCGGATACAGCACTTTTATTCTCATCTTGTGGCTAATTAGTTTTTGTACTACAAGCTTGGGTTTTCTTACCAAAAATACTTTAAAATCTTTATTTAGTTATTTTAGAAGTAGCGATTTCCTGGCAGCTGGATTACTGCTGCTATTATTTCTACCGCTATATTTATACAAACTTTACACAATCCCTTGGCAAATAAACACCGATGAAGTTACTATAATGCAAGCAGCGTCGAGGCTTTTACAAAATCCCCAAACAGATATTTTAGGTACCAGCTACTATTTTGGTTTTCCTTCTCTCGTTTTCGTGATTTTTGGAAAACTTGCCACACTCCTGGGCGGCATAGATTTATTTCATTTCCGTTTAGTCCACGCTTTGTCAGGCCTCGCAATAATTTTGAGCGGCTATTTCTTTTTCAGAAGCTTGGCCAGCAAAGGCAAGGCTTTTACTATGGCGGTAATTTTAGGTAGCAGTCACGCACTCCTAGCCATCAGTCGCATGGCCATGCGAGACAACACCGGGCTTTTACTGGAACTGATATCACTCGGGCTTGCCAGTTGGGGACTGAAGCTGAATAATAAATTCCTCATTTTTTGGGGTGGGGTAGTGGCAGGTTTAGGATTTTACACTTATTTTCCAGCCAGAGTAACAGCTTTTATTTATATTTCCGCGCTTGTTTTAATGCTGGTTTTTTACTGCAAAAAAAATATTTTCTTACAAATAATCAAAACCACCATCATTTTTCTCTTGGGGCTCACTATGGCAGCAGCGCCGATACTCATAGCTACCACAAAGCAAAATTTTGATGCTACACACTACCAAAAACAACAATTTCTATTTCTGCCAGAAGGTCAAGCACTGGAAATGACCTGGACTGGCAAAAGTAATGGCAAAGCTGCATGGAAAGCCAATATCCGCCAAGGCCTAGAAATGTTCAATAGCACAATTAGCGATCAGGGATTTATTTATCCAAATACCAATCACGGCTTTGTAGATCCGATCACTGGCGTACTTTTGTGGATAGGAATTATAATTTCTATTTACAAACTATTTACTCGCAAAAAATTTGCCGACATGCTTTGTCTTTCGGGTTTTTTTGGGCTTTATCTTTCTTTTGCTTTTTTGATCACCAAAGCGCCAAATTACACCAGACTTTTGGTAATCCTGCCATTTGTCGCATACTTTGTCGCCAACGCCATCTGGTGGATAGGCGAAATTTTAAATTTATCCGCAAAAGTAGATGTCATCCCGATCCGCCCAGGCGGAAGGGATCCCTCCCTCGTCAAAATTTCTCGGGACAAGTCCACTCGAAGACTCGGTCGGGATGACAGAAGAATGAATTTGCCAGTAATATTAATACTTGTAATCAGCGTTCTGGCCATTAACCTCTACATCTTTTCTGATTTTGTAAAAATAGGATTAAAAAACGGCAATGACGTAGGCTCCACTGCTAGATTTGTAGAATCACACAAAGATTTAGAAAATCATACATGGATATTGGTTGCAAGTCAGTATTATCCCTACTATAGCTGGGGAGTGGAGTCGCAGTGGCAGACCTGGGCAGGGTTTTTTGCCGCAAAATCTCAGCATGTAGATACTCTAGACCCTGATCTTTTGCTGGATATTGAATTTGAAGACAATACCACACTTCTCACTACCAAAACTGTATGGGAAATGTATAAAGAATCTTTAATCTCACGCTTTCCAGAATTTCAATTTATAGAAAAAAATATCACTCCAGATGGAAAGCTTTTGGGGGTGGAAATAGGAGATGCGAGAATAAAGAATAAAGAATAAAGAAAAGAGGGTGAGTACCAACCGCAAAATCGATTACTGTACCCCCTAATAAAAAAAATAGAAACGACAATAAAAGGGGGTTCTTTGTTGCAAAGAACCCCCTTTTATTCTGTTAGACGCCATTTCGGAGCCAAGACGCCGCATCGGTGTATCCGGAATCAAGTAGCTTGTATAAGACCAGATCATTTCCCGCAAATCCGCAATGACAACATAAATCTATCTAAATTCCTTAACAAAACATTCCACCAATTTTAAAACCACTCCGCCAATGGCGGAGTGGTTTTAAAATCAATTATTTAGTTGTATCTTCCCAAGTTTGGCTCCCAAGATCTCTACGGTCTTCTGTAATATACTGAGTCTCATACGGTTGGAGCCCTTCTAACTCAGCTTTTTTAAATTGATTAAGGGGTCTATTATCCTGAAACTCCTCCCAACCAGTTTCTTGACCATCTTGAAGCTTAATTGGTTCTGCCATATATTCTCTCCTTTATTTGATTTTAATTACCCTATAAGACATATTATAGCACAAATTTGGTGGAAAATCAATGAAAAATCTACAAAAACCTTTATATAAGCCATAAAATATAAAACTTGGCTAAAATGCGAGGATTTGCTATAATTATTT
>CAZGEB010000053.1:0-2629 GCA_964524915.1 uncultured Candidatus Saccharibacteria bacterium | reverse complement strand
TTTCTGTGGAGGTGATTGATAAATCTTTTTTGGTGGTATCAAAATCAAGATTTATGTCCGGCGGTGTTTTGTCTATGTAAAAAGTTTTACTTTGAGTGTCTTCTTGGTTGCCGGCTTTGTCTAGAGAATAATATTCTATCGTACAGACCCCTTCAGCGATAAACAGTATGGGTGATAAATACACTTGCCAGTTTTGTGCACCTGGCGGCAGCCCCAAGCAAGAGGTTGCTCTCCATAGAGTTTTCAAAATTCCGCTAGGCGAGCCGTTTGTTTGCGTAGTATCTTCGGCGTTTAAAGACGCAGATACATTTGTTCTAAAGTGGTCGGTGTTTCCTTCTGTACCAGCAAGGTTTATGGTGGTGGTGGGCGGCAAGAGATCCTCTGCTTCTTCTCCGCTTAAGATGTTGGGTGTAAATGTTTGCTCAAAATTTCCATCACCCTCTGCATCTATTTTTAATATTGGTTGGTCGCTTTCGTAAATTATTTCTCCTTGAGTTGTGGGTGTGACCGGCAGGCTTAGGAAGCTACTGCTAGACACAGTGCCGTTCTCGTTTATTTTGTCATCGTATAAATCAAAGGTTCCGTTTCCTGTGCCGGTAAGTTTGACTTGGTAATGCTCTCCGTCTGGCAGGAAAACAAATTTTTCTTCACCAATTTCATCGTATTGGCTTTCTGGAATTCCAATTTCAATATTTCCGTTTTCATCTCTTCCAGTATGATTGCCTAGCGCATCATAAATATCCAGTTTAACTGGGCTGTGAACACTGACAACTTTACCATTGAAGTGGCACTCGCTTGGGTCTGTGGTTAATAGGGTGGTATTTGGAATTGCTTCATTCCCAGCTAAAAGATTTGTGATTTGTTGGCGAGTTCCGTCCCGAGTCAGCATAGTGCCGTGTTCAGTGTTTAGAGCAAAGTAAGTTTTGGTGCCGTATACATTACTGGCAGACTTTACCGGCACCGTGCCATCACCTGCATTGTATGCGAGCTTGAATTTGCCGCCGCTTCTTTGAAAGATTTCCGTAAGAGTGGGCTGTTGGCAGCCGACAATGTTGTAGGCTTTGATGGGTGTGAAAGAGAAAGTGAAATTATCTAGGCTTGAGTCGTGGAAATTATCTGCGGTGTGGATGAGTCCTGCGTCTAGTCCATTTCCAGCGAGGCTGGCGTTGGTCTCGGCTTTGCCATAGAGTACAGCAGCGACACTGAAAGGATCGAGTCTTTTCATTTCTCCCAGGTAGCCTACATAATGTTCAAAATATTCCTCGGATGGCAAAAGTTCGTAGACAGATGGCATGTGTAGCCCGATTCTTTTAATTTCTTCTGGGTCTAGGCCTAGCCCTAAGAATGAGACATTCATGCTGTCACCATAAAGGAGCGCTTTGGCAGCTTTGGGGGCACCCAGGTGCGGTGTGCCTACAAAAATTAGTTTGTCGATTTTGTTTTGATATTCTGGATGATCAAAAAGTAGTTTTTTGATTACCAGTCCTCCTTGGCTGTGGGCGAGGATGTCTATTTTCTTGCCACTGTTGGCTGTCAAGATTTCGTCCAGTTTGTTTTTTAGTTCATTGTTTGCTGTGCTTGAAAGCTCGCGTCGCCAGTCATAAGGAAAAAGAAAAAGACTTTGGTTGTCTACATAACCTTGGTTATGGAGGTCGGTGATGAGTTTTTCGGTGTAATTTAATGTGGCCTCTCTAGAAATAATCTTATCTGGTTTTATAGTGTTATCAACTGGGCCACCGCTTGAATCATATGCTAAATTATCCATAAATCTATCATTTGGTGTTAGCACCATCCTGGTTGAGTCCGCCCACAGTTTTTCATCCCCCTTAAACATTTCTGTACCCATGATGCCTGGGATGATTAGCAGGCTATTTTTTTGGTCTTTATGAATATTGTTAAATACACAAGTGACTTCATCATCCATGGTGAGGGTGATCCTGGCCTCATTGCCAGCTATGGTAAAGGGCGAGGTTCCGAGGGTGGAAGTGCAGGTAATTGTAAGATCAAACTCTGGAAGTATGCTTTGAGAGATGCGGTATTTGGTGGGGAAGGCAGACAGAAAATTATAACTATAGGTATTAGTGCCAGAAGTCGTAAGAGTTTCAAAGCTATTTATTTCATCAAAAGGATAAACGCCTTCTTTGAGCTGGTAATCAAAAACACCGTCAAGTGAGGTGTTTGTGATTATGGTCAAGCGTCCTGTGGGCACAAAAAGCAAAGCTTTGGCTGTGCCTGGAAGGAGTAGCGTAAGCGCTGTGAGAAGCAAAAGTATTTTTTTCATATACTTTTAAAATTATTTAAAAACCAATATTTCGTAAAGATACAGATAAGCCAAAAAGTAGAAGTACGAAAAGACTGAGGAGGCTAAGCGCTATGCCAAAAACCCAAGCAGTGGGGGATTTGGGTTTGCTACTGAAAAAAGCTGCTGTGGCTAGAGTAAGCCCTATAAATTGGAGGAATAAAATGGTGCTCAGCCAATTGATGTTGTCTATATTTGTTAAAAATGTTTCCCTGAGTGGATGCGTGCCACCCCTGTTGCCTGTTTGTGAAAATTCGTATGTTAGATTCCCAACCGGACTCCAAAATATTTCTGGTAGAGCGGCTACAGCCACCCCCACCCAAAACCAAA
>CAZGEB010000052.1:0-2730 GCA_964524915.1 uncultured Candidatus Saccharibacteria bacterium | reverse complement strand
ATGAAAAATACTCACTCAAAATCATTCACTTTTACCTCTCAATACTCCCCCACCATTTCCAAAGACTGGCAATGGCGAAGCTGTGGGGTTGCCTGTGTAAAGATTCTAATGGATTTCTGGCATACAGAAGATGAGAAAAACAAAACTGCAAGCCTCAAAGAAATTTTAAATGCAGCCACAAAAGTCGGGGCCTATATCCCCAAAATCGGCTGGTCGCATAAAGGCCTGGTAAACACCGCCAAGATTTTTGGCTATGACGGCTACAATCGCGACCTGGCAGACAAACCACAAGAGCTGGCCTTCAAAGCACTAGAGGAAGAAGTGTCTATCCGCCCTGCTATTGCCTCTGTAAAATCCAGATTTGACCCAGAAGCTCTAGGTGGACATTTGGTAGTAGTTACCAGAATTGACAAAAAAAGTGTTCACGTAATTGACCCAGAAGAAAAAGATTTAGAGGCCGCAACAAAAGCTATTCCGATAAACAAATTCCTTGCAGCTTACAAAAAAAGAATTATTCTGATTCGTCCGCAGATAAATAACAAACTCGATCGGATTTTAAATTCCAAAATCAATTTGTTTGAGTCCTACCTTAGCATGATCAAGGGCAGTGTGGGCACAAACATGTTCAGACATTTGTATTTAAAAGTTGATGGAAAAAATGTAGACATTTTAGAAAATGGCAATGTATCTTGTAGCTCTTACATGTCCAACCTCCTCTATCTTTGGGGGCTAATAAAAGACTCCCACGCCAAAACTGAGCATACTATAAAAGATATGGAAGAAAGCGGCTGGTACAAAATTAAGACTCCCAAAGTGGGTTGCGTAATCCAATGGGAAAATGCCTTTGCCAAAAGAATGTACCCCCACATCGGCTTTTATATTGGAGATGACAAAGCCGTGAGCACAGATTCAGAAAAAACTGGGCACCCTGTAATTCACCACTACACCTACGGAAAAATAAACGGCAAACCAAAACGGAAAATTATCGCCTTCTACTGGCACAAAGCATTGGGGAAATAGCCACTAATAGACAAGGCGAATAAAAACTGTTAACTTTAAATTTGTGACACTAAAAGAAAGGATAAAAAATGAGTATTTTAACTAGAGAAGAATATCTAGCTACAGTCAAGCATGAAATGAAAGTGGTCAGGCACTTATTTGGAAAAATCTTGCCAGATACTTGGGACTGGAGACCAACTGCAAAGCAAAGAAGTATTTTGGAATTATTACAATACATTTCCCACTCCACCGCCTCTGGCATGCAAGCAGTTTTAGATGGCAGTGGTAGTATCTTTACAAAAGCCGCAGAAACCTCCAAAGAAGTTACCAAAGATAATTTCTTGGCTAAGTTAGATGAACAGGAAGCTCAAATAGAAGAAATTTTTGCTAAACTTACAGACGAAGAGCTAGAAAAGTCTGCTGATCTTTGGGGCAGTGGCAACCAAGAAAGAAAAGGACTCTTACTAATCAACCTAGTTTTGAAGGGATTAGTCGCCTATCGCATGCAGCTTTTCTTGTATATCAAAGCTTCTGGCAGAGAAGACATCGGCACCTCTGATGTATGGCAAGGTGTAGATAGCAAACCGCAAGCTTAAAAATCATTTCAAAAAACCTTAAGTACTCCTAACTTAAGGTTTTTTTAATTTTTCAATTGCTTTCTTAAGAGTTTATGATTTGGGCACACTTCTGCAACCAAGCTCCAAAACTTTTTAGAATGATTCATGTGCTGTAAATGACAAAGTTCGTGGACTAGCACATAATCTCGCACTTCTTCAGGAAGAAATAATAAACGGTAACTAAAAGATAATGTTCCGGACCTAGAGCAACTCCCCCACCTACTAGACTGATTGCGAATACTGACACGCTTATAAATAAAATTATAATGTTGATTTAATTCCACAAGCCTTTTGGAAAATATTTCCAAGGCTTGTTTTTTGTATTTTTTGTATTCTTCCGCGCTTCCTTTTTTGGAAATAACAGGAGCCTTCAACATTTTTACCCGAGCCTCTTGTATCCAAGCGGCATTTTTTTCTATAAATCTATCTATTAAATACTTTGGTGTCCGTAAGGGCGTGGTCACCACCACTCGCCCACCAGGCTTAACCAATACCCTAAGCCTCCTAGACCTTCGGTATTTTTTGATTTCTATATCTAATTCCGGCATAAAGACAGTATACCTTACTCCATTCTGCCATTCCGGACGCCACAAGTCTTCGCGGGCGATCTGCCTGTCCCGCCAACGGCGGGAGAATCCATGCCCCTCCAAATCAACACAATTAATACCCCCAAAATATCCTTATTTATAAGCCATTTTTAAACCACCTTGACAACTCTCTCTCTGTGCCATAATTTAGAACACAAACAAAAACTGTCTACTGGAACCGGTCCAGCAAGGCAAAAATTGCTTAAAAACAAAACATGTCGGAAAGGAGTAATATGACACTCAACTGGAACGTGGTGGCCACAACCATGATTGGATTCGGCTTAGCTGGAGGCGTGGTTGCCTATATTGTCAGAAGAGACCCCCTAAAGGGGGCAGCGATAGGAGTTTTTATTGGGTTAGTGTGTGGTTTTGTTTTAGCCACACAGTAATCACAATGGCACCGAAAAGTGCCGTGGCTAGTTGATGTAATAATCAGCTGGCCTTTTTCTTTTTAACCAAAAAATATTTGCTGACAAAAATTACTTTAACCTCAATGGCCGCTGACTTGTCATTCCCGTATATTCGCC
>CAZGEB010000051.1:0-3443 GCA_964524915.1 uncultured Candidatus Saccharibacteria bacterium | reverse complement strand
TTTTTGCCAGTTCATCTAGACTGGCATTTTTTATTTCTTTGACAGTTCCAAAGTGCTGCTTCAAAAGTTTTTTGGTTTTTGGCCCCACACCTTTTATTTCATCTAGCTCAGACTTGATAGCTTGTTTGGATCTGAGGGATCTGTGGAAAGTGATGGCAAACCTATGGGCTTCGTCACGCAGGCGCTGCAAAAGTTGGAGTGTGGGGTCTGAATGGTCTAGTATTATCGGCTTGGATTTGTGTGGCACAAAGATTTCTTCAATGCGTTTGGCTAGACCGATGATAGAGGTAAGTTGTAAGTTGTAAGTTGGTAAGTTGTAGGTTTTGGAATTTTGAATTTTGGGGTTTGATTTGAAATTTGAAATTTGAAATTTGAAATTGTGCAGCACTTCTTGGGCTGCGCTCAGCTGTCCTTTTCCACCATCTATTACGATTAAATCCGGTGTGGGCCAATTATCTAGGGCTAAGGTGTTAGATTTAAGGGCTGAGTCGGGGTTTGTGTTTGGCGTTTTAGGTTTTGATTTTTGAGTTTGTTTCGATATTCGATATTCGATATTCGATATTCTCGCCAAGCGTCTAGAGAGCATTTCTCTCATCATGCTAAAGTCGTCGGGAGTGTCTTTTATTCTAATTTTAAATTTTCTGTATTCGGACTTGGCTGGCTCGCCATTGATAAAAACCACCATTGAGCCTACCGGATTGGTGCCTTGAGTATTGGAGATATCGTAGCATTCTATGCGGCGTGGAAGGGTGGGGAGTTTCAGGATTTGTTGAAGTTTCGTTAGTGCCTCTTGGATCTTAGTTTTGTCTGTGGCGTTATTTTGTAAATATTTTCTTAAGCCTTCTTTGGCGTTGGTTTGGCTTAAAGTGATTACTTGAGCTTTTTTGCCTTTAGAGGGGGTGGTGATTTTGATGCCGCGATCAATTTTTGTTTTTAGTAAGTCTTCAATTAATTTTGCATTTTCAATTTGGGTTTGTGTAAAGATTGCCTTTGGTATATCAGTAGTGTCTATATAGTATTGCTCCAAGAAAGATTGTATGGTAAAAGTTGCGAGTTGCGAGTTGCTAGCCACGGCGGGCAGGCGAGTTGCGAGTTTTTTGTTTTGTGCATCTGCTTTATCCGTGAAATCTGTGTATCCATGGACGACAAAATTTTCTGAGTCAATCAATTTTCCTTCGCGGATTTTCAGTAAATTTACACAGGCGATATCATTTTGCGCCTCTGTAGACCAAAAATCCCAATTGACTTTTTGGGTGAATTGCACGGTTTGTCTTTGATTGAGTATATTTAAGGCTTTAATTTGGTCTCTGAGCCTGGCTGCTTTTTCAAATTGTTTTTTGCTGGCAGCCTTTTTCATCTCCACCGCTAATTCTTTATAAACAACACTGGTTTGTCCTTTTAAAAAGAGCTTGATTTTTTCTAAGTGGTTTTTATATTCATCAATACTTATTGCCCCCACACATACGCCAGGGCAGCGGTGGAGGTGGTAATAAAAGCACGGGCGCTTGCCTACTTCTGTATTTCCACAAAAGGAAAAGATCTTTCTTGCCAAGTCCAAAGTTTGACGAATTTTTTGGGTGGAAGAGTAAGGGCCGAAGAAGTCAGGAGTTTTTAGTTGGTAGTTTTTAGTGGGTAGTTTGGTCTGGATTGTTGGTTTGTCATCCCGACCGAAGGCTTTGCGCCGTGGAGGGATCCCTCCCTCGTCAAAGCTTCTCGGGGCAAGTCCATTCACAGACTCAGTCGGGATGACAGGCGTTGGAAAATTTTCAGTGTTTCTTGCCCATATGATTTGTGGGATTTCTGTTTGGTAATCTATTTTGATAAAAGCGTAAGCCTTGTCATCTTTGAGATTGATATTGTATTTGGGATGATATTTTTTGATTAAAGTATTTTCCAAAAACAGTGCTTCTAGCTCTGTGGTGGTAACTATATAATCCAAGCTAGTTGCTTCATTAATTAAATAGGGTAATTGGATGCGAGTGTCATGTCCAAAATACTGCAAGGTCCTTTTTTGTAAGTTTTTGGCCTTGCCCACGTATAAAACTTCTGCTTTTTGGTTTTTAAATAAATAGCAGCCTGGTTTATGGGGGAGTGATTTTGCTTGGGCTTGAAGATTGGCACTCATGAATTTAGTATAAAGCATTTTTGAGTGTTCTGGAATTGCTATTTAAATTAAGAAATATGCTTTATTTAAGCCACTTTAAGGTATTGATTTAATTATGTTTTTGTGGTATAATATAGCATATTTTATATGAGAGATTTTTTTAGTTTTTTTAAACCTACAGAGGAAGACCCTGGTGTTGATCTTGGTCGCAGGCTTGTTTTGACGGGCGGGCTTTCCTTTGTTGTTGCCACCATGGCTGGGTGTGATGGTGAGTTTGAGAAAATTATAGACCCCGATGCAGAATTTAAACGTCGGTTTGACGGCAGGAGTCCTAAGGAAATAATACAGTCTTCAGGACAGTTTATTTCACTTTTAAAGACAACATTAAAAAATGCCGGCAGCTGTACTGGTCAGAGTGATCTTTTAAGTATTTTGATAGACGTGGAACAGCATCCAAAATTTCAAATGCCTGTTGAAGTTTTGTTGGCACTTATTCAAATCGAGTCGCTTCAGGGGCAGTGTGGCTCTATGGCAAAAACAAGTAGTGCTGCTGGACTTACTCAGATAGTCTCTGGCACTCAAAAAGATCTAGCAAAAAAAGAGTTTACTAAATTTTGGAATGAGTCACGTGGTGGTGGTGACCGGCTATTTGCTAGGCTTTTTGCAGATTTATTTGCGGCTGCGAGTAGCAAAGATAAAGATCCCAGGGTTGCATGGAAGAATGTGGAGGCGGCTGCGGATATTGTACAACGAGAACGTTCACAGGGGATTATTGTTGGTACCTTGGAAGAACATAGGAAAAAAGTTTTAAGTGATATAGACAGGGAATCTTTGGATCCAAGTAATCCTGAAAATTTGAAGGGTAGTGCTGCTATGGCCGTAGTCTTTTCTGCTTGGTATTTGAATCGAGCCAGGGAAGCTCTTCCAGATGTGCATCCTAGTTGGTGGATATTATATTATTATGCTGGCCCTGGGGTTGCCGCACAGTGGTATAGTGTTGCTTTGAAAGAAGGAATAGCTAGGCCGCTTGAGCTTTTAAGTAATCGAACTCTAAGATATTCTTTGGCTGTTCCCCCTGGTGGTTTGGGTATCGCAGAGCGTCATCTTCAAAATTTTGAAATTTACCATCCTGTTGTGGCTGCTTTAAAGACTGAAGGGTATGCCAGGCTGCGTAATGACACACCCACTCAGTCTGCTGTTGTTGAAAGAAAGAGACAGGTGGGCAAGTCAACAGAAAGTAATGATGGATCTGGGTCAACAACTCAAATACAACAATATCCGGCTAGGGCTGTGAGGGTTCAGTCTCGACCCCAGTCTCCTTCTCAGGCTGTGCAAGATG
>CAZGEB010000050.1:0-3836 GCA_964524915.1 uncultured Candidatus Saccharibacteria bacterium | reverse complement strand
TCTAAATCCGGAGAAGATATTACCCAAATAGAAGCCTTGTCACAGTTTTGGGATTTTCCAATTTTAGTCATTACCGAAAAAGACACGCCTCTTTACCAAATAGCACAAAAGAAAAGTTTGGACATATTTTTGCACCCAGAAATTGGTGGCAGGTTTACAGGACTTACAGAAGTGGCTTTATTACCAGCTGCGATTTGTGGCTTTGACATTCAAACAATTTTTGAAGGTGGTCGAAATGAACAAAAGCATTTTAATGACGACAATTCCGCTTGGCGACTTGCAAGCGTACTTTTTCAATTAGAAAACGAGGGCTTTGCGGATGTGTTTGTGCCTATCTACTCTCATTCTTTGTTTAATTTTGCACCTTTGATCACTCAGCTTGCCCACGAAACTTTTGGAAAAGACGGCAAAGGGCAAACATTTTTCGTCACAGAAGGACCGGAATGGCAGCACCATACATTGCAAAGATTTTTAGATGGGAGAAACAATGCAGCTGGAGTTTTTGTGTCAAGTGGTGAGGCAGTGTCAAGCAGCTCTGCAGATATATACAGAAACACAAAATCAAATTACCAGGAGGATATTAAGGGAGTAATGATAAAAAACTCCACCCTGGAGCAAGTGGGCAATCTTCATTTACAAAACTCGCTGATTATAGAGCGTGAAGCCACACTAGAACACGCAAAAGACCTCAAAATTCCCGTCATGGACTTATGCCTGTCTTTTAACGGGACCGCCCTTGGCGAATCTGAATTCATTTCCGAAGCCGCTGGAGAATTTATAGCTTTTTGGCAAATGTTTGCCGTGTACTCTGCAATTTTACGAAATGTCAATCCATTTGACCAACCATCGGTAGAATGGAGCAAAAAAGAAGCTTTTCAAAAAAGACTAGAAGAAACCAAGAAATAAATAAAAATCAAGGCGGGCGTGGCAAACATTTATTTTTCCCGAAAAAGGGTGTATGATATGGTTATGCCTGCAAAAACTATTTACTGCCATATAGAAGACGATTTAAAGAAAATCAGCGGTCTTCTAGAACAAGAAACAAGCGAGGAAGTGGTGCTTGTTTTACCCAAACGAAGCTATTTGTTTGGGGATAGTTTAAATTTAAAATTATTGAAAAAACACGCCGACCTTTCAGGTAAGCGCGTTTCTATCATGACCGCGGACGAGCGAGGGCAGATTTATGCAAGAGATGCAGGATTTTTACTCAAAAACCCACCAGTAGTAAAAAATAATACCAAACCAGACGACATTACCAAAACCATGGCAAGCTTTGGTAATAAAATTACTTTAAATGACCCGCCAAGCAAAGTGAGAGCAGTAATGCCACAACAAAATTTTCGCCCCAGCCCAAAAATAGCTGAAACTGAAAAGATTGAGTACAAAAAACCTGGCATCAAAATATCACACAAAGCACCGCCCCCACAAATGACAGTCCAGGACACTGTTTTTCCTGACGTCTCTGGGATCACAGAACTATTAGACAAGCAAAAAAGAAAAGAACAAAGGCGAGGTGGGTGGACCCTAACTGTTTGCCTTGGCTTGATAATTGGACTCGTGCTTGGAGTTTTTATCGGTCTTCCAGAGGCAGAAGTTGTGGCTCAAGCTAAAAGCCAGGAAGTGGGCAGGGGTTTTGAGATTAAATTAATCGCTGGCACAGAAGCCGCCAATTCAGATTTGTCTGTGGCAAGCCAAGTTATGGAAAGGACAATGGATAATAGCGACAAATTTTCCTCATCGGGCAAAAGAGAAATTGGCTCTAAAGCAAGAGGAAAAATTCGGATTATCAATATCACCGGCAACCCCATCAATCTCAAAACCGCCACAACCACTATCAATAACGGCAACAAAACTTACAAACTAGTTCCAGAAATTGTCAGCATCCCAAACATTACTCAAGCTCAATCAGAAAAAGAAAATAGCGGCACAGAAGTAGAAATAGTCGCAGAAAATGCAGGGGCAGAACAAAATATTCCAGCTGGGGTAAGAATGGAAGTAAATAATCAAATTTTTGGAAGTAGGCCACAAGTTTTATTTGCCAAAACCAGCACTGAGGTAACTGGTGGTAATTCCAGATTTATATCATTTATCACAGAGGCGGACCTACTAAAAGCAAAGGATGCTTTGGTAAAAAATACTCTGGCAAATCTCCAGAGCATTATCAGCCAAGAAGGTATGTCGCTATCACAAAAAACCGCCAGGACAGAGATTTTGGAATTTTCCAGCGACAAACCAGCCAATACAGAAAGCCCGACGTTTAACGCCAACCTAAAAGTGAAAATCCGAACCGTGGCTTTTGAAAATGCGAGACTTTTTAGTATTCTCAGGGCCAGAATGGAGAAGCTACCAAATCAGGAAGAGCAACTACAAGACCCAAAAGATGATATTTTGATATTTAGCATAGAAAACCTACCGGATGAAAAAGGCAACGCAACACTAAATATTCAATACACTTCTAGAATACAGGCCAAAGTCGACAAAAATCAGATAACTAGTAGCATCTGGCTAAAAAACGCATCATCCGCACAAAATACCCTAGAAAACCTATCTGGAATTGAAAATGCCCAAATAAATCTAAAAAATTCAATTTTTAATTATCTACCTATACTAAAAACTCGGATAAATGTCAAAATAGAGCCCTAAAATAAGCCAAGGACTTGACACATAAGGGCTCTGCATGATATTCTGCTTCATGTGCGCTGTGTGTTGAGCGTACTAGATTTTTTGTGTTATTTAAAGCATATCCAAGGTAGGACTAAGTCAAAGAAAGCATGTCAAAAATCAATGACAAAATTGAGTTGGAGGGAGAAGTTACAGAGAGTCTTCCAAACGCTCAATTTAGAATTCAGCTTTCTACAGGCAAGCAACTTATACTGGGTTATTTGTCTGGCAATATGGTCAAAAACCATATCAAAGTTTTACCTGGAGACAAAGTTTTGGTAGAATTTTCTCCTTATGATTTGACTCGCGGGAGGATCACAAGAAGATTTACTACCCAAAATAGCCAGCCTGGATTTAGGCCTGGTGGCAACAATAACCGCAAAAGATAGTGCAGTAATTTATTTAATACCTCATGAAAGTTAGTGCAAGCGTAAAAAAAAGGTGCCACAAGTGTAAGGTCGTAAAAAGACAGGGTAGGATTTATATTATTTGCGAAAATCCTAGGCATAAACAAAGACAAGGATAAATACCCTTGATCTTTGGTGTTTTGCCAAAACTTTTGTAAATTTTTTAATGTTTTAGCGAAAGATTAAAGATTAAGAACTTAAGATAATACCATGGCTCGTATAGCAGGAATCACATTACCAGGAAAGAAGAGAATTGAGGCAGCCCTACCTTACCTTTTTGGTGTGGGGTTTAGCCTTTCTAGAGTGATCTTAAAAGCTACTCAAATAGATCCAAACAAGAGGACCGAGGATCTTACTGAGTCAGAAATAGAAACTTTGCGCCAATACATAGAAAAAAACTATGCAGTGGAGGGAGCTTTAAGACAGCAAGTGCTTTTGGATATCAAACGTCTAAAAGAAATTGGCTCTTATCGTGGAAGTAGGCACTCTAAAGGTCTTCCAGTTAGAGGTCAGAGGACAAAGACCAATTCTAGAACCAGACACGGAAATGTTAGAAAGACTGCAGGAAGTGGCAAGAAGAAGTCAGCAGACAAGACATAATCTGTAAGAAAAGATTTTTGATTTTATCTTAAATACCCATATGGAAACAAGTAAAACAGCAACTAAATCTGGTAAGACTCGCTCAAAAGTGAAAAAGAAGAGCAGGGTCAAGGTTAGCCGTGGTAGACTTTGCATTAATGCAACTTACAACAACACTATAATCAGTGC
>CAZGEB010000049.1:0-4002 GCA_964524915.1 uncultured Candidatus Saccharibacteria bacterium | reverse complement strand
AAAAGAAAAATGAAAACTATGCTTACAAAAAGCAAAAGCATTTCAAATCTTTTTTTGTAAAACTCCCACAAAGCAAAAAGTAAACTAGCCAGCCCTAAAAATCCAAAGGGCTGAGGCAAAAAAATAGAAAAATAAAAGCTCCAAGGGCCAGTGTTTGAATCTTGAAGCCCGGTGGCAAACCTAGACAATACCTGCCTGAGTAAAAAAGAATCCCAAAAAGCCCTACCGTAGTGAAAGGACTCATAAATGACCCACGGCGAAGAAATAGCCAAAAATAATACAAACCCTAACCAAAAATCTTTATTTTTCAGCCACCTATACTTATGGGACCCAAAATCAAGAGTAGAGAAAATCAAAATTATAGGCAAAGGCAAAAGTCCAATCACACTTTTGGTCAAAAATCCAAAAGCCACAGCACACCAAAACAAATGCCAATATTTTCCGTTATCCCTAGATCTCCAAAATGAAAACAGTGCTAAAAATATCCAAAATCCCACAGCAATATCCATCCCCACATACCCCACCCCAAAAGCAAACCCGCCAATCAAAGCAACAGACAAGACAGACAAAATCCCGTGCAGCCTAGAACCCGACAAACTCTTACTAAAAAAATATGCGATCAAGATGGAAAGCAGTCCATAAACCACACTTGGGATTCTAGCTGCAAATTCAGTTACGCCAAAAACTCTGAAACTTAATTGGATCAACCAGATTTGCAAAGGCGGCTTTTCAAACCATATCTGCTTACCCAAATCACCTGAATACCCGAGCCATTCTAAATCTGGAAAATGGTGTGACTGTTTGGCGATTTGTGCGTAAATAGACTCATCCCAATCAAAAAAGGCATAGCCACCTAAGCCAGTAAAATACCACCATGAAAACAAAGCCAAAAGACCCGCCAACAAACAACTAATTAATAAATTTTTCCGCAACCACATTTTGAGCCACATCATTTTCAGAAAATTACAAAAACTAAAGCTACACTTTCATGTTTATAATTTCATTGAAATCAGAAGGCAGGAGACTGGCGCTACCAATAAGCAGTCCGTCTAAATATTCTTCTTGCAAAAAACTCAAAGCATTTCTGGAATTCACACTCCCACCATACAAAACTTTTTTGATCCCAAATTTCTTTTTAATATACATAGCGATTTTGGTGGCGTGTTCCGGCGTAGCTATTTTTTTCGTTTTGTAAGAGTCACCCTTGGAAATTGCCCACACAGGCTCGTAGGCCACGACAATTTTAGCAACGGATTCTGGAGAAAGACCCTGCAAAGCACTTTTCACTTGGGCTTTCAAAATATCCACCACCTCTAAATCATCTTCTTCTACTGTTGTACCAAAACCAATACACAGCACCGGACGTATCCCAAAATCTAAAAGGGCGGCTATTTTCTTGCGAATATCTGCATCCGTCTCCCCCAAGGCCCTTTTTTCACTATGCCCCACAATACAGTATTTAACCTTCAGGGCATGCAAGGTAGCAGGGCTTATTTGGCCCGTAAAGGCCCCCACAGGCACCCAGAAGCAGTCTTGTGAGCCCAGGCGTGGATATAAAGGCAAGGCCAAAAAAGCCGGCGGTGGGCACACCACAGCCTCATGACGGGGCTCCTTATCGATCTTCCTGGCCAACTTCAAAGCCTCCTCTGCTGTTACAGGGTTAAGCTTCCAATTGGCAATAATTAACTTACGCATACAGTTGATAGTTTTTAGTTGGTAGTTTTTAGTTTGAAAGACAAAGCATTAAGCATACGCATCACCTCACTCAAAAGCAAATCAATTTTGACAAAATCGAAATTACCCCAAGGCAGCCTTTTAACAATTTCAATGTGAGTTTCCAATTCAGCACCAGACCCATAGGCAATTAACACAAACTGCCGAAAATCTTTCTGCGTCCCTCTTTTACTACCCTCTGCAATATTAGCAACAATAGAAACGACACACCTTCTAATTTGTGAAGTCAACCCAAATAATTCTGATTTAGGAAACTGTTCCGTAACTGCATAAACGAGCACAACCAAATCCATACCTTTTTGCCAAACCACTAAATCCTTATAATTACTACTCCTCATTGATTGTCTTTTCTAAAAACTAAAAACTATCAACTAAAAACTGCTTCTGGACTTTACTCTTTTGATACTCTCAAAATTTCGTTTAGGGTAGTGACTCCACTCAAAGATTTCAAAAAGCCGTCTTGCCACATGAGCAGCATCCCATCTTTCTCAGCTACATTTTGGATATCACCAGAAGCAGCTTTAGCTACAATCATTTCTCCGATTTGTGGCGTGACTTCTAAGATTTCATGTATACCGATACGACTCCTATAGCCCGTCTTGCTGCACTTCTCACACCCAACTGCTTTTTTAAATGGAATATCTTCAAACTTTTTCACTCCTTTTGGCAACACCCCTCGTTTTTCAAAAATCTCCATGATGTGATCCAGATGAAAAACTTTACCCAAGGATTCTATAAAAGCAGCATCTAATTTTTCTTCTACCGAACAGTCCTGACAAAGCATTCTGACCAATCTCTGCGCCACAATTGCGTTTACCGTAGAAGCTACTAAATACGGCTCCACACCAATATCCAAAAGCCGAGGCAAGGCACCCGCAGCGCTATTGGTGTGTAAAGTTGATAGTACAGTGTGGCCAGTCATAGCAGCATGCACAGCCTCTTCAGCTGTTTCTTTGTCACGGATTTCACCAATCATGATAATGTTTGGATCTTGACGGAGCAAGGCACGTAACCCCAAAGCGAAAGTCAAATTGATCTTTGGATTGACTTGCATTTGATTTGCGCCTTCGATACGATATTCTACTGGATCTTCAATAGTAGAAATATTTACCCCGCGAGTATTTAAAATGGTTAAAACTGCATACAAAGTAGTAGACTTACCGCTACCTGTAGGGCCAGTTACCAAGAGACACCCGTGAGGCTTGTGAATATTTCTATTTACTATCTCTAGCTGATCATCTAGAAAACCCAGCTGTTCCAAAGTCATTGCCTTGCCGGTTTCATCCAAAAGACGCATAACTATTTTTTCTCCATCAAAAACTGGAATAGTAGATACACGCAAAGAAAATCTCATGCCGTCTTTCTCTACCTTGAAACGACCATCCTGGGGAAGCCTGTGCTCGTCTATTTTCAAATTGGACAAAACTTTTATACGAGCAGCTAGGGCTGACTGAATCCCTTTGGGCAAGGTCATCACGTCGTGCAAAATACCATCAATACGATATCTAACGATCACGGATTTCTCCAAAGGCTCCACGTGAATGTCCGAGGCTTTTTCAAAAATAGCGTACTCCAAAAGCGTATCCACTACTCGCACCACTGGAATCTCTTCCGCCATTTTTTCCAATTTTTTTCCTCCCTCTTCGGTGGGCTCTTCATCTCCTTTGGTTTGAATGGTGGGACCAGCTGTACCTACCAAGTTTTGAATCTCGCTTTCTAGGTTGGTGTGATACCTTGCCACACCCGCATCCAAAGAAGACTGGCTAATCAAAAAAGTTTTGATCGGCAACCCGATTTTCTTTTTGATAAAATCCTTAATCTGTAAATCGCCCGGATCCATCATGGCCAGCGACACACCATCTTTGTCCTTGGCAAAACTAATCACACGGTGACGACGAGCAATAGGCTCTGGCACCAACTGCAAAACTTCTTGCTCTATTTTCAAATCTTTCAGTTCAACCACTGGCACACCAAAAAGTTCAGCCTTGACCTCTAGAAGATCTTTATCTTGAACCAACCCCCTGTCAATCAATAAAGCCTCAAAAGCATCCAGAGTAATGCCTTGATTTTTGGGATCAGATAAAAGTTTTTTGAGCTCAGACTCTTTTGCAAAACCTTTGTCTACAACAGCTGAGCTTAATTCTGCAATAGTCATAAAAAATAGTGGCTAGTTGTCGCACGTTTTTAGGGATTACTAAAAAATTATAACACCCCTATAAGCTATAAGCTATAAGCTATAAGCTATAAGCTATAAGCTATAAGCTATAA
>CAZGEB010000048.1:0-4023 GCA_964524915.1 uncultured Candidatus Saccharibacteria bacterium | reverse complement strand
AGGAAGTCAAAAAGGCGATCAGTGAAGCGCAGTAGTAAAGCGCAAGAAAGCAGTTTGGCAAAAATATCTAGTTGCCCGCGAGTGCGCCAGACCACGTCCAGGCACATTATGGTGGCAGCCAAGAGCCCCGCGAGATCGATAATTATAATGGCAAGAGTGAGGGGTGAGTCAAAATTTGGAAACATATTTTTTATTTAATTAAGTGAGCATTTAAGAGATCTTTTTCTGTAAGTTGATGGATAAGTTTAGAAATCTTCCCTACTTGTCTAAATTCAAAGTATCCAATCAGTAGAAACACTAGACCAAGTAAAAATAAACTAAGATAAATAGCGGTCATATCTATACTGTGCGTGCCAAGAAGTAGAACGGGTTTTCCTTGTACAGTAAAAGTATCTGCGGAAGTAGTTTTGTTTCCCGAGAATTCCGTAGTTACTACTAGAGTATAGTCTCCAGGTTTAATGTTTGGGGCGGTTTGCAGGAGCTTTGTAAAATTGCTTTTGCTGGTGATATTTACCACTTCTTTGATCTCAGCAATTTTTTGGTTTTGTTTGTTGAAAATGGTATAGGTAAATGGTTGTTTCCAGACCCCTTGGTTTTTGGCTGAAATAATTTGAACATTCACAAAAACTGCCTGACCTGGGTTAATGATTTTTGAGCCTTGTTTGATTTTGGTCAAGAAAAGTATGGGGCTCTGCTCTGTCTGTGGCGTGCTATCTTTAGTAGTATCGTCTGTGTTGATTGGTTTATCAGTTTCTGTTTTGGGGATATTTTGATCTTGAGGAACTTTGGTGTCTTTGGTTATAATTCTAAATTTTATTTTACTCGTCGCAAATAATTCTGGAGATATGGGATTGTAGGATTTTGCTAGTAATTCATAGTCACCGTCTGGATTTTCTTCTGGGGTAGTCCATAACCAGCGGCTAGGATTTTCTGGTTGAAATATGGAATAGCGCGAGGTGATGCTGCGAATTTCAAAAATTAAAATAGCGCCGGTTATGTTGGTGGTGCCTGAAAAACGTGGCAATGAGTTTCTAAAAATATAAACCGGATCTTGCCCTGGAATCTGTTCTACTTCCGGTGTGTCTCCTACGATCAAGAGGCTTGCGGTGTTGCCAGGCTGCGGTAACTGCAAGATGGGCTTGGGGTATTCTTGCGCATAGCCTTCGGTGCCAGTAGAAGACACAGGGCCGTCATTTACATCTCCCACCTGTGCGGTTATTTGTACATTTCTGGTGGAAGTTACAGTGTCAGCCTTGGCTGCGTACCACAGCCCTAGACTGCCTAGCCAACAAGTAGCAGCAATAACTACAGCCAAAAAACTATAAGCCGAGTGTAAGATTTTGTGCTCTTTGTGATAATGATACATATATTGTAATTATATCATTTCTTTGTTTGATAGTTAAATACATAGTCGTGTTATGATTAATAGAGAGTAAAAAAACAAATGAAAAATCAAAAATCTTTTTATAATTTAAGCATCGAACAGTCCTTACTTGATTCAGCTTCTTCTTTGGATGGACTTGGCGTGGCGGAAGCAGAGCGTCGTTTGAAAGAGTTTGGAGAAAATGTTTTGCCTGCTCCGAGGACAGAGGGTATTTGGCGGATTTTTTTTCGTCAATTCAAGTCCCCTTTGATTTATACATTGTTTCTGGCGGCCGGTCTTATATTGGTAATTGGACAAATTACGGATTCTTTGATTATTGCTTTGGTTTTGCTTATTAATGCTGTTGTGGGGAGTATTCAGGAGGGTCGTGCCCAAGCTTCTTTGGTGGCTCTTCGGGGTCTGGCAAAAGTTCAGGTGACTGTACTTAGAGGTGGCGCTGCTGAAGTTTTGGATGCTAGCTTTTTGGTTCCGGGAGATGTTTTAATCTTGAGAGAGGGTGAGCAAGTGGGGGCTGATTGCAGGGTGCTGGAATCGCAAGGGCTGATGGTCAACGAATCTATGTTGACCGGTGAGTCTGTGCCAGTGGCCAAGACTCATGAGATTTTGACCAGAGAAAATTTGCCTATTTCTGAACAGGTGAATATGGTTTTCCGTGGGACCTTGATTACCGGTGGACTGTCTAGGGCTTTGGTGGTGAGTACTGGAGAACATACAGTGATCGGTGGAATTTCCAAGGCTTTAGTTGGAGAGGAAAAAGAAAATCCTTTGCAGACGCAAATCCGTTTCCTGTCTCAGGTTTTGATTTTATTGGTTTTATTTATTTCCGCAGTTTTGTTTTTTGTGGGGCTCCTACAAGGACTTCCCCCTGGAGAAATTTTTGCAGCAAGTGTTGCTTTGGCGGTATCTATTATTCCCGAGGGTTTGCCGGTGGCAGTAACTGTGGTTTTGGCGGGAGGGGTTTGGCGACTTAGCCAACGTGGGGCTTTGGTAAGAAAACTTCAGGCTGTAGAAGCTCTGGCACATACAGATATTTTGGCGGTAGATAAAACTGGCACTATAACCAAAAATGAATTAATGGTGTCTACTCTTTGGACAACCTCCGGAGAATTTGTAATTAGCGGTGTGGGGTTTGATCCTTCTGGGGCTGTGCTTCAAGATGGTGTGGTAAAGAAAAATTTTTCTACTGGTTTAAAAAAAATCGCTATAGCGGGGGCCTTAGTTTCTGATGCAGAACTGGCTTTTGATGTATCTTTGAATAAATGGAAAGTTGTGGCAGGCGACCCCACAGATGCTGCAGTGCAGGTTATGGCAAAAAAGCTTGGGGTAGACAGGCTAGAAATACTCAAAGATTCTAGTTTACTAGAAACTATTCCTTTTGATTATCAAAGAAAATTTCATGCAGTAGCTTATAAGGTTGAGGGTGAGTTGGTGTATGTGGCTAGTGGTGCACCAGAAAGCATTGCCGAGCTTTGCAGGGTGGATAGCCAGCTTAAAAGAACGATTTTAAGTGCTACTCGCAAAATGTCCGCCAAGGGTTTGAGGGTTATAGCTCTAGCTTCCAATTCTCTTTCTGCGGGGGTGCTTGAACACAAGGGTGTCTTGCCATCTTTGAAATTTTTGGGGCTTTTGGGAATGATAGATCAACTTCACGAAGGGGTGCAGAGTGCTGTGCAGGTTTTAAGAGAATCGGGCATAAAAACAGTTATGATTACTGGAGACACTGCTCTGACTGGCAAAGCTATGGCTTCGGAGGCGGGTATTTTTCAGAAGGGTGATGAGATTTTGACAGGTGAAGAGTTGCTCAAGATGAGTCCAAGAGATTTAGAAAAAAGACTTTTGAGTGTTTCTGTATTTGCGAGGATTGCTACGCAGGATAAAATGAATCTGATTCAGGCTTTTGGTCGTTTGGGAAAAACAGTAGCAATGACTGGGGACGGGGTCAATGATGCTCCGGCTTTGGTGGCAGCTGATTTGGGGGTCGCGATGGGCGGAAGGGGTACTGCTGTAGCAAGAGAAGCTGCAGATATAGTGCTGCTTGATGATAATTTCTCTACTATCATTTCTGCCGCAGAAGAAGGTCGCGGTATTTATAGGACTATTCAAAAAGTTTTGGTGTATCTTTTTTCTACTTCATTAGCAGAACTGGTACCCATAGCCGGGGCGGTATTTTTGGGATTTGGTTTGGCTTTGAGCGGCGCACAAATCGTGTGGTTAAATTTTGTTACAGATGGATTTTTGACTGTAGCTTTGGGACTCGAGCCCACAGAAAAATTGGGAAGTCGATTAACTCTTGCCAAAAAAAGACTTTTGTCCAAGCGCGAACTTTCTCGAATTTTGTGGCTTGGTGGGGTTATGGGGAGTTTGGCGCTTTTTATTTACGCCAGCCACTATAAGGAAAATTATGTATATGCGCAAAGTTTGACCTTGACCTTTTTGGCGGTGGTGCAGTGGTTTAATGCCTGGAATTGCAGAAGCGAACAGAGCTTTTTTAAGGTAAGTATTTTTAAAAATTTGTGGCTCATATTGGCAACTACGATAACTGTCTTATTGCAGGTCTTGGCTGTTTATTGGGGGCCCTTGCAAAAACTTTTACATACACAAAGTTTGTCTTTGGGTGACTGGGAGTATGTAGTGAGTTT
>CAZGEB010000047.1:0-4142 GCA_964524915.1 uncultured Candidatus Saccharibacteria bacterium | reverse complement strand
AGGAAGCTCCGATAGTAGATTGAGAAACTAATTCTACAGGCACAGGCAAAGCACCAGCATTTAAACGAGTGGCCAATTCTTTGGCTGTTTGAGCATTAAAGCCACCAGAAATCACAGCCACACCATCGGTGATGGCTTCTCTCACATTTGGGGCTGAAAGAATTTGATTATCCAAGAAAATAGCAATTGGCTTGCCGACATTGGCTGCGGTAATTTCTCCAAAAAGTTTTTTGCCTTGGTCGTCAAACTCTAAACGCACCACCACTTCCCCACCAATTTGCCCACTACCTGTTTGTAAATCAGCAGTAGCACGCTTCAGTTGCTTTCCAGACAATTGCGTATTTTGCCATTGCTGTGATCCATCTATATTTACCTTGCCGTCAGCATCTGGTTTAATCTCGGTAGGATTTGGGTTTTGAATTTTGAATTCCAAAAGTGGAGTAGCTCCGAGCTTATCCACAGCGTCTTTTACATCCTTGGCTCCAGGAAGTTCCACCACGATTTTGTCGGATCCTTGCACAAACACTTGTGGTTCAGAAAGACCAAAACTGTTTACTCTGCGCTCCAAAACACTTTTGGCAGACTCCAAAGCCTCTGCTCTATCGCCAGCTGCAACACCGCCTAGCTTTGCTTGATAAATTAAATGGCTTCCGCCTTGCAAATCTAATCCCAGTTTTACTGGAAATTCTTTATTAAAACGAATCTTTAAAGACTCTAAATTGATCTTCTGCCCTTTTGGATGGGCGATGAAGCCTGCAGCAGCCGCCAAAACTGTGATCCCTAATATTTTAAATCCGAGTTTATATCCTGTTTTCATATTTCTTTTACTTTTCCGGTTGAAGGGTACACCCCTCAAGCCAACTGTTGTATATCTATTTCAATATTTTTCAAGGTCAAAAAGCCTGAAAGAATTATAGCGAAAAATGGAAATTTTGCAAATATTCTCCAAAATTCCAGGATTACTCAATCCCCCACAATTGCTCCAACAGCTATACCAAGCAAAATGGTAATACCTCCAATAAGCGACATCACAGCACCTCTTTTTAGGCCACTTACTCCCGACAATTTCGCGCTCCACACCCCCAAAATAAACAGCCCTACAATTGCCACAGTTATAGAAAGCCACAAAGCCAAATCAGGCGATAAAAACACATATGGTAAAACTATCAAAAAACCACTAAGCAGATATGATACAAACATAACCACCGCATAGCCAGCATCTCTAGATAAAGAAACCTCTTTTTTTCCCTCATATTCATCTGCGCTGTTTTCTGAAAGCAGACTTCCCGCTCCCATAGAAAAAGCCTCTACAAAAATCAAAACCATGCCCGTTAAAATGACACTTTTGGGACTCGCGCCCGCGACAGCTACTCCAGAGACCAAACCAATAGTAGACACCAAACTGTCCTCCACTCCAAAAATAAAATTGCGTAAATATTCTCTTGTACTTTTGTTGGTTTTCATATTTATTTTTTCCACACGCACGCTTACTTCTTACTTCTTACTTCTTACTTCTTACTTCTTACTTCTTACTTCTTACTTCTAAAATTATATCACGCGTTTTGGCCTGGTAGTTGGCTTCACCACTTTCCTGTCTTGGATTTTTTCTTCCAATTTTTGCAGCGTACGCCCAAACTCCTGCTCCAAATCTACGTCAAACTCATCTGCCAAAACCAAAACTGACCACAGAAGATCTGCCAGCTCTCTGGAGATTCTTTTGTCTATATCTTTTTGCCCAAAAGCAAAACCCGAGCTCGCCAGTACGAGCTTGGCAAGATCACCCACATCACCCTGGAGGCCTTGTAAATACTCAGGCGCCCGCCAAACCTTGTAGCCCTCTACCCGATTTTGCAAATGATAAGCCTGCTTAATCTTTTTAACTTTTTGTAATAAATCAGCAAACTCCATAAATCATTCTTTTGGTTCGTAATGTTTCATAAAGCTTAAAAGCTCTGTTAATCTATCGGTACCTACAGAATTACTTTGAGCGAAGGCATTTAAATCATAATTCCGGCTCTGTAAAGATACTTCTCCGTTCAAAATCCTCATCAGGAGACCGTAGCCTTTTAAACCACGAGACTTACGCTCAGTATACTCTCTTGTGATACCATACTCCTCCACAAGCTTCATAATTTTAAGCAATATTTTAGCAGAGGCAATCAACTCATCATCATCCTCTTTGCGCTCCACCCTGGGGACTGGCAAAAAAGACCTTTCCACTTGGGCTCCTCTCCCGCCCCTTCTTCTGCCGCCATCAAACCTCCCTCTATTATTTGTCATAAAATAATATGCGATTAAAAATTTTTAATACTTATATTTGTGTGTATTAAAAAAATACAAACATCTCTTGATTGTCATAAAACCAATTAATGTTTCAAATAAAATTCAGTAACTTCTTTTACGTGTGGTAGTATCCGAAACTGCGCATCATACTTACCGGCAACTAAGCCTTGCGGATCAAAAAAACTAATTTGTTCCACTTCATTACGGTCATAGGCATATGGCCCATCAGACACCGTTGTATAAAAATATTGATACTCTGATTGGGTTGTTGTCTTGTGCAAACGCTTCATTAAAAACTGCACAGGAGTCTGTATGCCCAACTCCTCGTACAATTCGGCTTTGGCCGTTTCTTCCTGACTAAAGCCGACTTGCTGGTGTCCACCGAAAAAATCCCAGGCTAACGGCGAGTGGCTTTTATTTTTACTCCGCTGATGCAAAATTAACTCGCCCTTCGTGTTAAACACCAAAATCATCATACTTCGATGGCTCCTATCCGGAGTCATGTGTGCGTCTCGCTTCAAAATTCTCCCCACCTCATTATCCGCATCGTCCACTTCTATAAGTAACTCATCTTCTGTAGAGTTAGCTAAACTAATCGCTTGAATCAAATCCGCATGGGTTTTTCTATTTGACCAATGCACCTCGGAAGTTACAGGCAATTCTACAATGGGAAACCACGTGCACGGACCAAACTCCTTGCTCTGCCCAGGCTCGCCGCTCAAATATTGCAATAAATAGTACAGGGATACGTTATTAGAACGAGAGTCCGCTCCAATACTTGATAAGGCTGTAATAAGTCTTTTCTGCAAGTACACCAATCCTGGTATTTCCTTAGCAGCTATGCGATCTACCGCCTGCTCAAGCGTTTCGTCAAATTTCATACGGCCACCTGGAAACAAGTAGGGGCCGTCCATGTCCAATGGATGACGACCCACCAGACACTCGCCTTCTCTTACCACCACTAAGTTAACGTTCAACACGGGTGGGATTCTGTTTGTAAGCTCTTTTAATTGTTGCTCTGCGGTAATTTGGTACATTGTTATGATGTTTTATTTCTAGGGTATGCCAAACTATGCTCATAATGCACCATAGTATACGTGCCAAACCAAGATCCTATGGCTATAGGCACAACATACAAAAAATTCTGCACATAACTCAGCACGCCAAAGGCTATTATAAAATGCATTAGGGCGCCGATAGTAGCAGCTGTAGCCGGACGTTTTTCTGTAACTTTTATAGTATACGCAGCATACATACCATCTAATACAAAGTAAGCGGCCAATAATGAAACGGCTACCCAGATATCAAAATTAGCCCAGGCATTATGAAAATAAACACTAATCATAAATTTCAACTATCTTTTCTTTACTTTTTTCACCTCGCAGTATTTTTACAGAGCTTTTGGAAACTTTGAAATACTTGGACAAAAGCTTGATCAAGGCTAAATTTGCCTTACCCGCTTCTGGATGAGCGGTCAGCCACACTTTTATCATACCATTTTCCTCCAAAAGCTTTTCTTGTTTTGCATTTGGAATAACTTTGACTTGATATTGCATTTATTTGTGTTCTACACCTACAGTTATTTCAGATGATAAGCCTTTTTTTATATCATCAAGTTCACCCGCATCCAAAAACCCCGAATTTAGACGCCTTTGAATCTCATTATCATAAGCCAAGCGAAGTATGTGCTGCACAATTTGACGACCTTCGCCTTGCCAATCAGAGAAACGATGATCTGCGGCACCAACTCTAAACCAAGCAGTAACCAACTGTTCCGATGACATGTTTTTCAGCTGCCATTCACTAAACATTTTGCCAAACACAGACAAAAAAGAAGAAAAATCCATAAAAGTTATTCT
>CAZGEB010000046.1:0-4243 GCA_964524915.1 uncultured Candidatus Saccharibacteria bacterium | reverse complement strand
ATGACACTTCCACCACTTGCAGCTGAACCGATATTTCATTTAGGAAATTTCGTGATCACAAATACTTACATCAACTCCACACTTACAGTGGTTGGTTTTTTGATTTTTGCTATTATTATCAATTTTTCTTTACGCAAATCCAAAACAGAACAAAATGCTCCCAGAGGCATTTTGAATTTTTTTGAAGCGGTGTTGGAGTTTCTTTTGGGCTATCTAGACAAAGTCACACACGACAGGCAAAAATCTGTGAAATTTTTACCTATGGTGGGCACGCTTTTCTTTTTCATCCTGATTTCCAACTGGATTGGCTTGCTCCCCGGGATTGGATCAATTGGTCAGTGGCAAATGCATGGTGGAGAATTAGAATTGATCCCGGTTTTCCGCCCAGCAAATACTGACCTCAATATGACATTATCCATGGCGGTTTTTGGGGTGATTTCTTCTCACTTGCTTGGTGTGGCAGCTATTGGTTTTTTCAAATACGCCAACAAATTTATCAAGCTAGGGGATTTATACAGCGCCATAAAAAGTCTCAATCCTACCAAAATTTTGGTGGCAATAATAGAATTTTTTGTGGGGCTCTTGGAAATTATCTCAGAAGTTGCTAAAATGGTGTCGTTGTCCTTAAGACTTTTTGGCAATGTCTTTGCAGGCGAAGTCTTGCTCACGGTTATCGGTGGGCTAATAGCAGTTTTTGCTCCACTGCCTTTTATGGCGCTAGAACTCCTTGTGGGCATAGTGCAAGCCACTGTATTTTCTATGCTTACACTGGTTTACCTAACCATCGCCACCACAGAAGTCCACGGGCACGAAAAAGAACATGCATGACAAACTTTAAAGTATGAATATTAAATTTTAAAACAATTTCAATGTTTAAATGTAGTATTTAAACATTTGAAAAACTTATAGAGTTTTATAATTTAAAATTTGATATTTGTAATTTAAGACATTAAACCTAACAATATATGTTTGACATAGAAATGGCAAAGGAATTTTCAAAAGCAGTAACTATCGCAGCTGGTGGTGCTATTCCAGCTTTGGCTATTGGTTGGATCGGCTCTAAAGCCATGGAAGCGATCGGCCGCAATCCAGAAGCTGGTGATAAGATTTTCGTCCCAATGCTTTTGGGTATGGCGTTTGCTGAAGCTATTGCTATTTACGCTCTGGTGATCACTTTTATACTATAGAAACAATTTTCCAGTTAGTGTGTTACGTGTTGGCGGGTTTTCAAAAACAACTCGCAACTCGCAACTCGCAAACTCGTAACTCTTAATTAATCATGGATCTTTTTTCAATTGCCCAAGCCGCAGAAGAAGCAGTACATGCCTCTTCAGACCCCAGTATCACTGGTATGTTTGGTTTGAATTGGCAGCTTTTTTTAGCTCAGCTGATCAACTTTGGCATTGTTATGCTGGTGCTTTGGAAATGGGTATTTACACCAGTGACACGTGCCCTAGAAAAACGCACCAAACGTATTGAGGATTCTTTAAAAAATGCGGAGCTGATAGACACGCAGCAAAAAGAATTTGAGGACTGGAAAGCAAAAGAAATTAATGCGGCCAAAAAGCAAGCAGGGGAAATATTAAATACTGCCAAAGCAGATGCTGAGAAGCTGAAAGATGATATATTGGCCCAGGCAAAATCAGAAAACGAAAAGATACTGGAAACTGGCAGAAGTTCACTAAAACTGGAGAAAGATCAGATACTCCAAGAGACTAAAGCTGAGCTTGTAGAACTCGCCACCCAAATGGCCGAAAAGATTTTGCAAAGAGAGATTACAGGCAAGGATGATGAAACGCTGACCGGTAAAGCAATGCGTGCAATTAAGACGAACAAGTAATTATTATTTTATGGAATCACATCCGATATCTGAAGTCGTCCAAACAGAAGTACCAAAGTGGGTTCTGGTGGCGAAAGGTCTGATCCAGGAATCATTGAACGGATTGTTTGGAAATGGTGCTAGCTGTGGAGATTGCAGTGTAAACCAAACACCAGACGGAGAAGAAGAGTGGAGCATCAACATTTGGAACTATGCGCAAGGAATCCAGGCCTTCACACTCCCTATCAGCGAAGCTTTAAATAAAGATACCTTGAGGGATGTTTATGACAGCCAAGCAAAAAAACCTGGTGGGGTAATATAATATTTTTATAACTTTGGGAACACTACAAACGCATGACTATATCTATTCAGGAATTTGCACAAGCTCTATACCTGGCACTGCAAGAGGCTAGGGAAGAAGACCATGACCGAATTATAAATAATTTGGTAGAAGAACTACGCCTAGAAAACCGCTTGGCAGATTTTGAAAAGATAGTAGAGGCTTTTGAGGCAATACTAGAACTGGACGAACAAAACCCCAAAGCAGAAATTGCCCTAACTGGCATTACTCTGGCAAATAAAAAGCTCATGGATGAGATAAATAGTTTGACTGGAGGAAATGCCACGATCACCCAAGACGAGACATTAATCGGCGGAATGGTCGTGCGCATAGACGACACTCTAGTGGATGGAAGTGTAAAAGGCGATTTAAATAAAATTAAAAATGAGATGACGGAGTAAATAGAAAGTCTTGGCTACAAAATCAAAACCCCAAGAAAAATTATTTTTTATATAACATTTTATTATCTATTAAGGAATATGCGGGAAAAACAACTGGAAAGTAGGTTGGGAAAAATAAATTACAAGGGTGAGGCCGCACAAGTAATTAGATTTTTGTGGAGGGGTGGTATGAGATATTTAGCTATAGTGCAAACCGATGAGAAGCCAGTTTCTTTTTATGGAAACTGGGAAGATATACCAGAAGAAGTTGATATGGCTATTAGACTAGACAACGAGATTGCAGTTCAAGCTGTCGCAGAACGAATGATGGTAAACAAGATGACAGCAGAAGAATATATATCAATGCAAAAAAATAAGTCAGAATAAACGCCTCCTAAATTTTATGACAAAATCTTCTACAATAATCCAACAACTCAAGGACAAATTATCAAACCTAAACTTAAATCCACAAGTAGAACACGTGGGGACGGTTTTGGAAGTGGGAGATGGTGTGGCAAAAGTTTCTGGCTTGTCCCAAGTTTCTAGTATGGAAATGTTGGACATGGGATCGGGGATTATTGGGGTGGCGCTAAACCTGGAAACAAAAAGTGTTGGTGTGGTCATTTTGGGTGATGCTCATAAAGTCAAACAAGGTGATACAGTTAAATCGACTGGAAAAATTTTGTCTGTGCCAGTGGGTGAAAACTTGATCGGAAGAGTCGTGTCAGCTTTGGGCGAGCCAAAAGATGGCAAAGGGAAGATTCAAATCGATAAATTCTACCCAGTAGAAAAAATCGCTCCAGGAGTTATCACCAGAGAAGGGGTAAGAAAACCACTACAAACCGGCATCAAGGCTATAGACGCGCTTATCCCTATTGGTAGGGGACAACGTGAGCTGATTATTGGCGATCGCCAAACCGGAAAAACTGCTATTGCTATAGACACCATCATCAATCAAAAAGGGCAAGATATAATTTGTATTTATGTAGGCATAGGACAGAAGGAAAGTAAGATCGCAAAAATAGTTGCTGAGCTAGAAGAAAAAGGTGCGATGGAATACACTATTGTCATGTCTGCTGCGGCAAGTGAATCTGCGGCACTACAATACCTTGCTCCTTACGCCGCAACAAGTATGGGAGAGTTTTTCATGGATCAAGGAAAGGATGTACTAATAGTTTACGACGATCTTTCCAAACAGGCCGCCGCCTATCGTGAAATTTCTCTTTTACTGAGAAGACCACCAGGACGCGAAGCTTATCCTGGGGATGTGTTTTATTTGCACTCTCGTTTGCTTGAACGCGCAGCCAATTTAAATAAAGATTACGGTGGAGGAAGCATTACCGCTTTGCCTATCATCGAAACACAAGCCGGGGATGTCTCAGCTTATATCCCAACCAATGTAATTTCTATTACTGATGGGCAAATTTTCCTAGAGTCCGACCTTTTCTACAAAGGAGTTCGTCCAGCGCTAAACGTAGGTATTTCTGTGTCACGCGTGGGATCAGCTGCCCAAACTAAAGCCATGAAGAAAGTTGCTGGCAAACTGAAGCTTTCACTTGCGCAGTTTAGAGAACTGGAGAGCTTTGCTCAGTTTGGATCCGACCTCGATGAAGACACGCGGAAATCTTTGGAGCTTGGGCGTAGAATTTCTGAAATTTTGAAGCAGCCGCAGTACTCACCACTTTCTTTGGCTCACCAAGTAGC
>CAZGEB010000045.1:0-4476 GCA_964524915.1 uncultured Candidatus Saccharibacteria bacterium | reverse complement strand
TGGTGCCCGGGGAGGGACTCGGACCCTCAACCCTTACGGTGTAATATTTTTATTGATTATTTTTTTAAGTTTCCAAAATCTAGAGCAATGCAGGGTTCGTCTCCAACCACCCAAGCGTCATGGTTGGGAGGAGTTTCAAATGCATCCCCTGGTCCAAGAACAACCTCTGTTCCATCTGGGGACTTTATACCCATAGAGCCAGATAATATGTATCCTATGTGCGCCTCAGACTCTTTTCCTGTTTGTTCTTTTACGTGAACTGACCATCTCCATCCTGGTAGGTAAGTACCCCTACCGATAAATACACTGCCTAATTCGACTGCCGTTCTGGTGCTGCCATCTAAAAAAGTCCAAGATAAATCTTTGTTGTCTAAATTTTTATAAAACATGATCGTTGTCTAGATAATTTTATTATATTTACCTGTCTGAAGAAAGTATGTCTAGCTCGGCCTCCATATCTTCAAATTTTGTTTGCAGTAGTTTTTTGCAGTCTTTGATTGCTTTCTTGTAAATTTCTTCACCCATTACCTGAAAGAAGAAATCCAATGTTTGCTCTGCTGCGATTATCCCTATTTCCTCATCTCTTTCGTGGCGAAAAAAGTTAATAATTTCTTTGATATACTTTGCCTTTAGATCTTCAGATTCGAATTCAAATCTGTTTTTCTTTTTTGCCATAAATTGATCTGGATAGTTATTAATTTATCTTGAATTTAATTTGGCAAATAATATTCTGGTGCCCGAGGAGGGACTCGAACCCTCAATCCTTACGGCACAACATTTTAAGTGTTGCGTGTATACCAATTCCACCACTCGGGCTTATTTACTTTTTTCTTTTCCTGTATGTTAAAGTTAGGCTGTGACAATTAGGGCAAAGTATTTTTAAATTTTCCAATCTATTATCGGAGCTGTCACCATTTACATGCTCTAGTTCCAAAGGTAGTCTACCGTCTGGGCTTATTTTTGCCCAGCCACACTCTTCGCAGCGCTTGGGCTTTATTCCTTCCTTGAAGAGTCTGTTTTTAAGCTTATGACTTTGGAATGTGCTTTTTTGTACCAAGATTTGGTCAAGTCTTAATACAGGTGAGCGTGGCACGGACAATCCTTTGTTCCAACCTTGACCAGTAAAGTGTCTGGTATCTAATTTTAGTTCAGTAATATATTTTTTGATTTGCGTATAGTTCCCTCCAGCCTCCTTAAGTCTCAATTTTCTTAAAACTTGTCTTCTGCTCGTGCTATTTTTTACTGCGTTGATCAGCTCTTCTTTTTGCCAAGTTCTTTTTTTGTTTGCTTTTATCATAACGTAAAAGATTGGAGGTGCGAGCGGGATTCGAACCCGCGCATGGCGGTTTTGCAGACCGCAGTGTTACCACTTCACCATCGCACCATTATTCATTACTATTATTGTTTTCAAAGATCGTTTTGGTTGCTGCGGGGTCCCGCATCTCTAGATTATTTCCATACTGCCAATACTTTTATATTGTACTTAAAAACTCTTATTCTGGCAACCAAAATCCCGCCCAATAAATTTGGGCGGGACAGGGTTTTCTAGGGCTTATTCTGCTGCGGTTTCTGTGACTTCTCCAGACTTGGCTGGAGTTTCTTCAGTTTTTTCCGCTGTCTCGGTAGCTTCTTTGACAGGCTTTGGAGTAAGCGCTCTCAAAGAAAGTCCGATTCTGTGATTGCCTGGCTCTATGCCAATAATCTTAAATTTGTGCATTTCTCCCACCTTGATAATTTCTTCAGGGTGCTTGATGGAGGAATGGGATAGCTCGGCGATATGAGCGAGGCCTTGTACATCTGGTTGTAATTCTACAAATGCTCCAAAAGGTAGGAGTTTGGCAATTTTGCCTTCTACTATTTGTCCAATTTGGTATTCCTTGGTTTTTTCTTGCCATGGGTCTACTTGAAGTTGCTTAATGGAAAGACTTACTCTGCCTTTGTCTAGGCCAATAATTTTAGCTTCCACTTCTTGTCCAACTTGGAAGTTGTCCTTTGGATGCTCAACTCTTTGCCAGGCTAGCTCACTAATATGAGCCAGTCCTTCAAGATCACCAAACCTAACAAATACGCCAAAGTCTACTATACCAGTAATCTTACCCTTTATGGTGTCACCAATTTTGACTGAGGCAAGCCTGGCTTCGGTTTCTTGTTCAAAGGCCATTTTTTCGCTGACAATCAATTTGTCTTCTTCCATGTCAGCGGTAATTACCTGGACCGCAAAAGATTGTCCAATGTATCTTTGTAGGGCCTGCAGAATCTTTTGCTTGTCACCGTCTTCTACTCTCGGGTAGTGCTCTAGAGTTAGCTGTGATACAGGTAGGAAACCGGCCACCCCAGAGAGGGAAATCATCAGTCCACCCTTGTTTGCTCCAGTGATCTTTGCGGGTACCACTGTTTTATCTACCAAAAGTTTTTGTAGTTGCTGCCAAGATTTATCTAGATCAGCTTTTCTCAAGGACAACTCCACAAGTCCTTCTGGGTTTTCTGTTTCCAAAACTGAAGCACTGATTTTTTCTCCAACCACCAGGGCTCCTTGTGACTGTCCGTCATAAAGTTCTCTGCCGTGAATAATACCAGCACCATATCCAGGAATATCAATATGCAATTCTCTTTTGCCTACAGCTGTCAGTACACCTTCAATAATGTCTCCTGGCTGCAAAGTCCTGACTTGTACGCCGCTATTAAAAAGCTCTTGCATGCTAGAGGCCGCAGCAGCTGCTTTGGGATCGGTTATAGTATTTACGCTGGCATGGACGACAGCATTTGAATCGTCAGTAATTGTATTATCTTCTGTCATAATAAAGTGTGTTTTTGCCATTTTTATACAAAAAAGACCACAAGAATAGGTGGTTTAAAATGTTGAAAAATTGGGCATTTTTAATAATAAAAATTCTTGTATTTGCCATATAATCCAGTTTTGGGGGTTAATAATTAAATTTTTGGCAAATACTTGCCAAAACTGAACATTTGTATTATACCTACATCTTTTGTTTTGCGCAAGCCTGTATTTTACTGTTTTATTTTTTGAATTTATGTTAAAATAAAGCTTGGAAACAGTATTATTTTTTGAGCTTTTTTAATTTAAGACCAATATGTATATTCAGTATTATGGGCTTGGCTGCTTCAGGCTTACCACTACCACTTTAAATATTTTGGTGGATCCAATAGATAGCAAGACCGGACTCAGTGCTCCTCGGGGTGGGTCGGACATTGTACTTTTAACAGATCCGCTGTCTTCACAGAAACGCGAGGGCTTGTCTGGACACGTGGTGGATAGGCCGGGAGAGATGGATATTGGTGAGTGTAGTATAGTTGGTCTTCCTTCTGCGGACGGAGATGTTTTTCGAACAGTTTATTGGGTTGATGTGGGTGGTGTGAAATTAGCTTTGAGTGGTGGAATCAAAGAGTGGAAAGTGGATAGTGATGATTTTGCTGCTTTGGGTGATATTGATGTCTTATTTGTTCCAGTAGGCGGACACGGTGTAATGGATACTGCTGGGGCTGTAAAAGTAGCAAGAGATATAGAAGCCAAAATTATTATCCCAACTCATTTTGCTTTACCTGGATTAAAAACTGATTTGGATCCAGTCGATAAATTTTTAAAAGAAATGGCCTTTAAGGGTGAGCCGACAGACAAGCTCAAAGTAACTACCAAGGATTTGCCCGTGGAGGGTAGTCAGGTGGCATACTTGACACCATCTAAATAAACTCTGGGTTATGTTAAAAACTTCCACTATTCGCGAGCTACCTCACCATAAAAAAATGTTATTCTTTTGGGTGATCATGAGTTTGACTTTAATTTTGATGGTGCTCTTGTGGATTTTTTTGGATACCAAGAGTCCTAAGGATTCAGTGACAACTCAGATTAGAGAAAAGATTCAGTCTTCCCAAGAGTTTTGGAAAAATGCAGCCAAAGAAAAGTAACAATTTAAGTGTTGAATATGTCTACAAATAACACAAATGAAATAGATAGATCAGAGCATTTCGGTACAGTGCTTCCTACAGAGATAGAGACAGAAATGCAGACTTCGTATTTGGAGTACGCGATGTCGGTGATTGTGAATCGTGCTCTTCCAGATGTGCGGGATGGACTCAAGCCTGTTCATAGGCGTATTTTGTACGCGATGCGCAATATGGGCCTTAGGCCTGGTAGCAAGACCACCAAGTCTGCCAAAATCGTTGGAGAAGTTTTGGGTAAGTATCACCCACACAGTGACACTGCAGTGTATGATTCTATGGTTGGTATGGCGCAAGATTTTGCCATGCGTTATCCTCTGGTAATTGGGCAGGGAAACTTTGGTTCAATGGATGGTGATAGTGCAGCGGCCTACAGATATACAGAGGCGAAGCTAAGTCATGTTGCCGAGGAGCTTTTGATGGATTTGGAAAAAGAAACAGTAGATTTTAGAGACAACTTTGATGCTACGGAAAAAGAGCCAGTGGTTTTGCCTACTAGATTACCCAACCTACTTTTGA
>CAZGEB010000044.1:0-4885 GCA_964524915.1 uncultured Candidatus Saccharibacteria bacterium | reverse complement strand
GGTGCTTTGCCTGTGCCTGTAGAATTAGTTTCTCAATCTACTATCGGAGCTTCCTTGGGTAAGGACTCTATTACTTCATCTTTGGTGGCGGGGATCATTGGTATTTTCTTGGTGGCTTTGTTCATGCTGCTGTACTACCGTTTCCCAGGGCTTTTGGCAGTAGTTGCTTTGGCCTTCTATATTGCCCTCTCTTTGGCAGTATTCAAGCTAGGGCTATCTCCTCTGGCGGTGGTTGTGGTAGGCGGAGGGTTGGTTTTGGGGCTCACTACGAGCGTCTGGTTCGGTCTGGCGGCTATCCTAGCCTATGGTTTATTACTGCTTTTGGGCGGTCTTTCCCCTGTGACCTTGACCTTGGCTGGTATTGCTGGATTTGTCTTATCTGTAGGTATGGCAGTAGACGCCAACATTTTGATTTTTGAAAGACTGAAAGAAGAACTCCGCGCTGGCAAGCCTTTTGAAAAAGCTGTAGAGGATGGGTTTGGTAGAGCTTGGGCGAGTATTCGCGACTCCAATGTGTCTAGTTTGATTACAACCGCTATTCTGTACTCTTTTGGTACACCTTCGATACGCGGGTTTGCAGTGACTTTGGCGATTGGTATTGTACTGTCTATGTTTACAGCTATTAGCGTGACCAAGACTTTGCTACAAGCTTTTACCAAAATTTCTTGGTTTAGACACAATTGGATGTATGGCGTGAGTAAGAAAGTTGATAGTTTATAGTTGTTAGTTTTCAGCACTTTAAATATGCTGACGCACAATGTTTAAATTCAAAATTATCTAAAAACTACTCACTAAAAACTACAAACTTATACATATGAACATTATAAAATATTCAAAATATCTTCTGATTTTTTCCACAGCAGTATTGATAGCTGGAATCACTGCTTTGTCCTTGCATGGTTTGAAGCTCGGCATTGATTTTACTGGTGGAAGTATTTCAGAAATAGAGTTTCAAAAATCTCCTGATTTGGCAGTAGTCCGCAAAGTTTTGGAAGAAAAACAGCTCTCTGGTGTACTTCCTCAACTCTCTGGCGACAAGGGTTTGATCTTGCGCACACCTCCTTTGGATGAAGCAAAGCATCAAGAACTTTTGTCTGCTTTGAAAACCTCTGTGGGTGATTTGGAAGAACGTAGGTTTGAGTCTATTGGGCCTACTGTTGGAAAAGAGCTTGCGCAAAATGCGATTTGGCAATTGATTTTGGTGGCCGCGGGAATTATTTTCTATATCGCCTATGCTTTCAGATCTGTACCTCGTCCTGTGACTCCTTGGCGTTTTGGATGGACAGCTGTAATAGCGCTTTTGCATGACTTGGTGGTAGTTTTGGGAGTGTTTGCTATTTTGGGAGCCTGGAAGGGGATAGAGGTAGACAGTCTCTTTGTGACTGCTATGCTGACAGTTTTGGGTTTTAGTGTTCACGATACAATTGTGGTATATGACAGAGTTAGGGAGAACTTGAAAGTCTTTGCTAATCAGCCGATTGAAGTGGTGGTAAACAAGAGTATTACTCAAACACTTGTCAGGTCTTTGAATACCAGTTTGACCGTGCTGTTTGTTTTGCTCGCCATGCTATTTTTCGGTGGAGAGACTATAAAACCTTTTGTCTTGGCCTTGTTTGTGGGTATTATTACCGGAACTTATTCATCTATTTTTGTGGCCAGTCCAATTTTGGTCTACTGGCAGAAATGGGCATCCAAAAAAAGATAACTTTTGTTTGGATGGTTGGATAATTCTAAAAACCCTTTAAAAAGCCGCTTTTTCGCGGCTTTTGACATTTTTCTGAACTTATAGTATAATACTGTATACATATGACAGGTATTTTAGACACAATTTTAGATGCAAAAGTCAGAGTTTTGGATATGGATTTTCGCCCAGAAACCATAGTAGAAAAACTACTGGCTTTTTTGAAAGAACGAGATCGCAAGGTCTTGGCAAAGAGGCATGGACTTTTGGGCGAAGAAAAAGGCACGCTAGAGTCAATTGGTAAAGATCTGAAGCTTACTCGTGAAAGAGTAAGGCAAATTGAAAAACAATTGATTGCAGATTTGAAAAAAAGAGTGTCTGAAGTGGAAGATTTTCAAAAGCACTCTGATTTGGTGCATGCCACCATTTCCAGCCACGGTGGACTCATGGCAGAAGCTGATCTTTTGGAAAAATTGGGCGTGCAGGCAGTAGCAGAAGCCAACGCTGTGAAATTCCTTTTGGCTTTGATTGATGGTGTGGAAGAAATTGGCAGAAATGGTAGTATTAAAAATAGCTGGAAAACTTTGGGCTTTGACGAAGAGATTTTGAAAAGCTTTTTGAAAGACACTCATGATATTTTGGAAAAAGTGGGCAAGCCTCATGGTGAAGCAAAGCTTTTGGAGCTTTTGAAGAGTACAGACGTATACGCCAAACATTCCGCTCATTTAACTGATCAGGTAATGCGCAATTTTCTGAAAGTTTCTCATACTTTGGGAAAAAATCCTCTCGGCGAGTATGGCTTGCAACATTGGCCAGAAGTCAATCCTAGAGATGTGGGCGACAAAGCTTATTTGGCTTTGAAGCATCACGGCAAGCCTTTGCACTATACGGAAATTACTAAATTGATAAACAATCTTGGTTTTGATAATCGCAAGGCCCACGACGAAACAGCCCACAATGAACTCATTAAAGATAATCGCTTTGTTTTGGTTGGTAGGGGAATTTACGGGCTGCTAGAGTGGGGTTATAAGCCAGGGGTAGTATCTGATGTAATAGAAGAGGTGCTAAAGGAGCACGCAGGTAATCCAGTTAAAAAAGATGATCTAGTCTCTGAGGTGATGAGCCGCAGAATGGTAAAACGAAATACAGTTTTGGTTAGTTTGGCCAACAAGAAGAAATTTAAGAAAGTGGGTAAAGATAGTTTTGTTTTGGCTTAAATTGCTTTGAGTTTTGGTTTTGAGTTGGATAGGGTTTGGATAAGGTTAGTTTTTTAGAAACAAAATTTCAAAAATAACATGTTGGATTTCATACTTTTAATTTTATCTGGAGCTTGGACCGTCTTCTTGTATGGAGGGTGGATTGTCTTAGCTCTTTTGGTTTTGTATTTGTGGTTTTTGGAATTTTCTGAAAAAGCCAGGCAGAGATTTTTGGCCAAACAAGAGTGGGTGTGTTTGAGCGTTCGTGCTCCTAGAACCAATACTCAATCTACTTTGGCTGTGGAACAAATTTTTTCTCAACTCCATGTGGTGGCAAGTGAAGTGTCTTTCGTAGATAAATATTTCCGGGGGAAGCTTCCGCCGTATTTTGCTTTTGAAATTGTATCTTTGGGCGGTAAAGTGTCTTTTTTGATTCGCACCACAAAAGCTTTTAGGCAGTTGGTGGAGTCTGCTGTTTATGCTCAGTACAAGGACGCTAGTGTGACGGAAGTTGCTGATTATTTGGCAAATACCAAGATTGATAGGCTAGAGGCTGGCGTGGGCATGTGGGGGGCTGAGATTATTTTAAAAAATCATTGGTCTTTACCAGTTTCTACTTATAGAGATTTTGAACACATGGCAGCGGCAGAAAAGATCATTGACCCGCTAAAGCCTCTTTTGGAATTTTTGGCTAGCATAGAGCCTTACGAAATATACGCAGTGCAAATTTTGATGAGTCCAATCAGTGAAAAAAAGTGGAAAGCTGAAGGCGAAAAATTTGCGGCAGGACTCATAGAAGTGAGTCCAAATGCACCTGAGGGACAAAAAGCTTTTGCCAATTTACCTGATGTGGAAAAAGAAAGAGTCAACAGGGTGCTGCATAAAATTTCTAAACCAGGCTTTGAAGTGAAATTGCGTCATTTGTATTTGGCGCCTCAAGAAAAATTTGCCAAGTCCAGACAAACTTTGGGACTCGGGGCTTATAAGATCTTGGGCAATGCTTATACAAATCAATTTGTAGAAGAAAAAGAGCAAACTGGTATCAACCCAAAGCCTTTTGTGTCTGGTTTTCTAGAGGGCGGACTTTTGCGCATGCGGAGTTTGTCTCGCAAGAAAAGTTTGTTTACAGCTTTCAAACAAAGACGTATGGACACTGGGGCGGATAATATTATTTTAAATACTGAAGAAATGGCCACACTGTACCACTTGCCTTTGGTGGCAGAAGAAGAGGCTGCTTCAACTAGTGTTTCTGGCGTGGCAATGAAAACCGTGCAGCCGCCAGCTGATTTACCTATTGGTGAAATTTAAATTCTATGGATACAAAAACTACCAAAGACCAAATCGTACTTTTCGGCAGAACTTCTTTTCGTGGACAAGAGGTGCCTTTCGGTATTAAAACCGACGATCGTCGTCGGCATATGTATATCATTGGAAAAACTGGTATGGGAAAAACCACTATGATGGAAACCATGGCAGTTCAAGATATTCGTGCTGGTAGAGGATTGTGTTTTACGGATCCACACGGGGACTCTATCCCAAGAATTTTAGACAGCGTTCCTTCTTCTCGTATTAATGAAGTAGTGTATTTAAATCCAGCTGATCTGGCTTACCCAATAGCTTTCAATATTTTGGAAAATGTAGACCCGCGTTTTCAGCATTTGGTGGCAGACGGACTGATGCAAGTTTTCACTAAACTGTGGGCAAATATGTGGTCTGCAAGAATGGAATATATTTTGGGTAACACTGTTCGCGCACTTTTGGATAGTCCGGGCAATACTTTGCTTGGTATTACTCGCATGTACGTGGATAAAAATTATCGCAAGAAAATTGTGGCCAATATCAAGGATCCGGTAGTGAGGTCGTTTTGGGTAGATGAATATGCGACTTGGGAACCGCGTTATGTCAAAGACTCTGTGGCAGCGATTCAAAATAAAATCGGCCAGCTTTTGTCTTCCAGTGTGATCCGTAATATTTTGGGTCAGCCTTCTTCTACTATCAATCTTCGCCA
>CAZGEB010000043.1:1960-4890 GCA_964524915.1 uncultured Candidatus Saccharibacteria bacterium | reverse complement strand
GAGAATAGAGAATAGAGAATAGAGAATAGAGAATAGAGAATAGAGAATAGAGAATTTAATCACTATTCGTTATTCAATATTCACTATTCTGGTGATTTTTTCGTCAAACTTTTCTTTACTGAAATTTTCTGCATGCCTCAGCAGATCTTCTTTAGTATACCTGGTCTTGTCCCAAGCTTGCAACACAGTTCTTAATGATTCTTTATCACCAAAATTAAACCACTGCCCTGTTTTGCCAGGGATAATGGTCTCCAAACTCCCTCCCACATTTGCACCAATAGTTGGCGTACCCGAAGCTGCTGCCTCCACAGGCATCAGTCCAAAGTCTTCTAACTGTGGATAAATATAAGCCATGGCCTCCGCATATTCTTTTTGCAATTCCGCATCCGATATTCTTCCTAAGAATTTTATAGTCGGCCCTGCAATAGCTTTCAAATGTTCTTCGTCCCTTCCCTGCCCAACTACATGTAAATTTATTTTTAGTTCATTACAAACCTCAATAACCAGATCGTTATGTTTGTGCGCATGAAGCCTGCCAGCTATCAAGAAATATGAATCTTTTTTATCTGTCATTCCGGACAAGCGAGTCTGCGAGTGCGATCCGGAATCTTTAATTATTTTCACACCAGCAAGAATACCAACACTCTTACTTTCTAGTAAAGATCCCGTGTCGTGGCACGGGATGACAGGAAAAGGAGACTGCCACTTTTCCACAGCCACAAAAGGATACACCACTTCACTGTCGCGGTTGTAATATTTTTTTATTCTCTTTTGTACTTCTTTGGAGTTGGCTAAAAATTTATCTACTCTGGCAGCTGCACGCAAATCCCACCCTTTCATCCACCACAAAAATATTTTGGCAGGTATGCGCACAATCCACGGCACTTCTTGCTCGACATATTCTCTATCACTCCACAAAAACCTCGTCGGTGTATGGCAATAATTAATATGCACTGCTCGTTTGCTGTCATTGCGAGAAGTCCCGCCCTGGGAACGACGAAGCAATCCAGCCGTAATGAATCTGGATTGCTTCGTCGCCAAACCTCCTCGCAATGACAATCCAGCGTTGTCCAACCTAAACCCTTTTGCAAAAGCTGAACTCGAAGAAAGCAAAACATCACACTCTGGTATTCTAGTTAGCCACAAAGCCAAGGGGATAAAAGGTAATAAATGTTGAAAATGTGGGTAAATATTATATAAATATTGCAAAGGCGTCGTCTTTACCCTTATACGAACATGTTCTGGCAAGCCATCCAATATCTTTTTATCTGCCACCAAAACATAAAGAGGAGAGGAAGGAAACAACTCCATCCACTCCAAAACTACCCGCTCAGCCCCCCCCGCTTGAGTTAATGAATCATGTGCAAGAATTAAATTCATAGTGACTAGTGGCTAGTGGCTAGTAAATAAACAACTCGTAACTAGCCACTTGCAACTCGCGACTTTTTCTAATAGTCTTCTTTCGCCTTTTTGCCAAAGAAAATCATGTACACACTCTTGGCGAGAATTTTCACATCCATCCAAAGTGACCAGTTTTCTATATAGTAATTACACAGTCGCATTTCTTCTTCAAATGGCAAGTCCGGCCATTTCATTTGCTCAATTTGAGAAATACCAAAAATCCCCGGCTTGATACTAAAAACTCTGCGGTATTTATCACGATACAAATTCACCTCTGAAAGCATGTGCGCGCGAGGTCCCACCAAACTCATATCACCCCTCAGAACATTCCAAAACTGTGGAATTTCATCTAGTTTAGTTTTGCGAGTAAAACGCCCGACTGGTGTGACCCTTGGGTCATGCTTAATTTTCAAAAATGGACTATCTGCTCCCCCACGATCATTTTTTTTCCAAAGCTGGGCTCGCATATCATCTGCTTCTTTACCACCAAGTCCGTCACTTAAATGCGTATACATGCTACGAAATTTATAAAACATGAAGTCTTTGCCTTGGCCGCCGCGGACATGCGCATAGATAGCAGGCCCTGGACTATTGAGCTTTACGGCTATGTACAAAGCCAGATACACGGGCGACAAAACAATCATGGCCGCAGCACTCACTACTACATCCACAATTCTTTTGGCAACTTTCCCCCAGCCGTCCAAAGGAGTATTTTTGATACTAATCAGCGGCACGCCACCCACCTGCTCTATTTCTACAGTACCTTGCTGCACTTGAAAAAGATTTGGCACAAAACTAAAACTCAAACCTTTACTCCTACACCACTCTAAAATTTCCAAATTAGCGCCGTCCGGCAAAGTAGGATTTGCCTGCAAAACTTCGTCGATCTTAGATTCCGACCAAAACTTTTCCAATTCTTGTTTAATGTTTTCACCATAATGCAGTTCAGAAATCACCTCGTATCCACTTAAACTCTTTCTATATTCTTTTTCTAATTGATGAGCGTCAGTGCCAGCACCATTTACCACCACTACCCTATGTAGACCTATTTTCCTGGCAAATGCAATTCTCTGAAATAGTTTCAAAAGCAATCTACCAAAGGAAACTAGTACGATAGCCAAAAGCCAAGACGCCAAAATAATAAATCTGGACGGGAAAAGTCCTGGGTCAAAGAAAAACATAACCACAACTACAAAAAGTCCAGCGGACACGCCCAAAATAATTTTCGGTAATTCTTTTGCAAGTCTTCTTACACCCCTTAAAGAATAAAGCCCCATTACAGCAAAAATCAAAAGCAGGGCCACCACAGAGGGGACCGCTGCAAATAAAAATTCTTTTAAAGTGAGATGATAAATAATTGGACCGACAAATTCAGAAAGTTTAGGACGAGAATAAAAAGCAACTAGACCGGCCAAAAAAAGCATGGCTGCATCCAAAGGCACTGCAATTAAATTAAAAAATAATTCAAACTTTTTCATATGAATAATTGAAACCATTATAGCAACTAGCAACTAGCAACTAGCAACTAG
>CAZGEB010000043.1:0-1860 GCA_964524915.1 uncultured Candidatus Saccharibacteria bacterium | reverse complement strand
TAGCAACTAGCAACTAGCAACTAGCAACTAGTTCATTATACTCCATTTTTAGACAAAGAAAAACCCCGCCATGGCGGGGTTTTTCTAATTTAAGCAAGCTCATAAGCCGAATTCTGTTTCTAAGCAATCATCTATCTGTCCCGACCATTACTGGAGGGATCAAGCTGCCTACCAAATTTGGCATTGCACCCAGGTAAGGATTTAGCCGTTTCACTCTAGTGTTACCACTAGACATACCCTTTGCAGGGTATCCATTGCCTTTCGGCGCTGGCCGTTTCTGTTCGCACCTCTAAAGTTACCTTTGACGGGCGTTACCCGCTACCCTGCTCCTTGATTACTCAAGGGAGTGTTCGGACTTTCCTCCCCGCCAAAGGCGGGGTAATTGCTCGGCTTGCTTAAGCAATATTATACAATAAAACTTATTAAATAAGCAAGATCAAAAAAATTAAGTTTGTAGTATAAGCAGAAGACTAAAACCTATTCATCTCGCAAATCAGGTTGGTCACAATAATCACCATGCTCAGCTGCTAATTTTTTACGGAGTAGTAGAGTGGCGCCGGTAACAGCTCTTAAAATGTCTAAAGTTGTGTAGCCCAAATGATGAGCTTCTTCAGCGGTTATTCCCAAAACATCCAGACACTGCCTCTCGGAATAATTTTTACAAACTAACTCTGACTCATACTCCGATCTGCTCTTTAAAACCATAATATGTTCAACTTACAAGAAGCCTTTTCCCATTTCATTCAACAGACGGTTTTTGCCTAGCAGGCAAATTTGCCCCCTTGTGAGCGGTTTGGTGAAATTCGCGAAAAATCTGCCCGGCCAAATCTTGAAGTCCTGGAATTTCATTGTTTGGGTCGCCACTCTCTTCCAAAGAAGAAATAATGTAACCAGCCAATACCGCATGACCAGCAAGCTCCTGGGTTCTAACGAAATAATCACCTGCAATTAACTCTCTCTCTACGCTATCAGCACCTTCCGCCATAAAATTTAAAAGTTAATAGTTTTACTACACGCTACACGCTACAAAAAATTATCCCCTATTTCACCTGAAAAGTCAAAGTGATGTTTTGGATGACTTCTTGGCTACCCACTTCTACATTTGGCAAAACAGGTGCATCACCACCACCAATGCCCATTCCCATAGCATAATCTTTGCCGTACATTGGCATATAGCCACCGCCACCATTTTCAGAAACACTTACAACTTTCCCAAGAGTGATACCAGCTTCTTTTGCCAACTCTTCAGCTTTGACTTTTGCATTGGCTATGGCGAGCTTTCTGGCTTCTTGTTTTAGACTGTCTGGATCATCTATGACAAATTGTGAACCTTGGACATTATTTGCGCCCTTTTCTACTGCGCCAGACATAAGCTTGCCCACGATTTCACTAGACTCGTTGACTTTGCGTACCTTGATAGTTATATTTTGATACGACTCGTAACCGATGATGTTGTTTTGCCCATCTGGCTGATAACTATATCTAGGATTGATAGAACTCTGAGTGGTAGTGATATCTTCTTTTGCCACACCAAGAGACTTTACAAATTCTGTAATTTGATTAATTTTTTGCACACCTTGATTTTGGGCTTCCTTGGCATCCTTGCCTTGAGAAATTACCCCCAAAGTCACAATCGCTGTATCTGGCACAGCCTTGACTTTTCCTTCAGCGGATACTGAAAAAATATTGTCTGGACGAGTACCATTAAATGTCTTCCAAAGATCATTTACTTTTCCCACCACCAAAAGCAAAACCAAAAGACTAGTTATGAGCGCCAAAAGTCCCACTGACCCATAAAAACCTTTTTTGTCTTTCGTAATATCTCCTTGCATTTCCATAAAAATATATAAATTAATTACT
>CAZGEB010000042.1:1792-5033 GCA_964524915.1 uncultured Candidatus Saccharibacteria bacterium | reverse complement strand
ACTCTAAACACTTCTTCTACGTCTGTGATGCCTTCTAGAGCTTTTAAAATTCCATCTTGTGCCATGGTCAGAGTACCATCCAAAATCGCCTGTTTTTTCATTTCAAGCATGGAAGCTCCTTTCAAAATCAAATCCTTCATGGCATCATTTATGTGAATGACTTCGTAAATTCCAATTCTACCCTTGTAACCCAAATTATGACACTCATTACAGCCTTTTGAATGATAAAACCTCAAAGGGCTCGGCAAAGAAACTTCGGCTGCGGGTGGAACCCCCGCAATCACCCTATTTACTTTTTCCATTAGACTACCCTCCAAAACAATTTCAGATTTACAATTTACACAAAGTCTTCTGACCAACCTTTGAGCAATCACAGCGTTCAAAGCTGGTGAAATAATATAAGGCTTAGCACCCATAGAAACCAAACGAGGCACTGCTCCAAAAGAATCATTGGTATGTAAAGTAGACAAAACCATGTGACCAGTGAGAGATGCCTGCAGAGCTGTTTCAGCAGTTTCTGTATCCCGAATTTCACCAACCATCACAATATCTGGATCTTGACGCAAAATAGCACGAAGGGCCTCAGCAAAACTAAAATTTACATTATGGTCCACCGGAGTTTGCTGCACTCCAGCCAATTTGTACTCTACCGGATCTTCAATAGTAATAATCTTTACTCCAGGGTCATTTAATTCATTTAAAAAAGCATAGAGCGTGGTAGTTTTTCCACTACCCGTAGGACCTGTGGTTATAATAAAACCATTTGGTTTTTGCAGCTCATCTTCTATAACCTTCCTAGACTTTCCAATCAATCCTAAATTTTCTAATTTGAGACCAAAAGCCCCCACACCCAAAAGACGCATCACCACTGCTTCCTTATAGGTAGAAGGCAAAGTGGATACACGCACGTCAACTGCTTCCTTGCCTGCAAAAAAAGTAAATCTGCCATCTTGTGGAACATTTATCACGTTTAATTTCAAACGAGAGACAAGCTTGATGCGAGAAAGTACTTCATTATAAAGGCTAACTTCGAAAGAAGCCAAGCTCTGCAAAACACCGTCAATACGGAATCTGGCCTCCACCCTCTCACCTCCAGGTTCAAGGTGCACGTCTGACGCCCCAAGAGCAAAGGCTGCACCCAAAAGACCGCTCATAATTTCACCGGCTGACAAATTGGCACCACCAGAATTAATTTTTTTTAACAAATCTTCTGGGGAGTCACCCAAATCTAGTCTGATAGTTTCATCGTTGGGCTTTTCTGGAGTAACAACTTTTTTGTACAAACTCAAGCCATAGACAAGACTGTCGTGAGATAAAAAATAAATCACTACTTTGTAATGCCCCGATAATTTTTTAACTTGTTCGAACAAATAAACATTTTCTGGATTTGTAGTACCAAGGCGCAGCTCTTTACCATTTAAATAAAAAGGTACTGCTTCTGCCTGCTCAGCCTCGCGAGCCGAAAACACACCCAATGCCACGATGTCAGTAGGAAAACTACGCAAGTCCACAAATGGCAAACCCAAGCTAGAAGCTTTTGCCATCGCCGCCGCCTCTTCCAGTTCTCTTCCCACATGCTGAACCCCAGACAAAACGTCATTATGACTATTCGCAAAAGGATTGTTCATATCTATAATTATATCACTTTCTATTTGCCTAGAGCCACAATTCCCTGTAAAATTAAAGAGTGTATAATCTTTTATGTATAATATAAAAATTACAAAAAGTCAGACTAGAAAAGTAGCCGAAATTTTAAGCAAGAGGCTGCTACCGGGAGACATCGTGGGACTTACAGGAAATCTTGGAGTGGGCAAAACTACTTTTGTAAAAATGCTAGTCCGCCTTCTTAAATCCAAACAAATGGTTTCCAGCCCAACTTTTTCACTGATACAACAATACAGTGGCAAAATAAATGGCAAACCAGTCGAAATCTTTCACAGCGATTTATACAGAATAGAAAGTCAAAAAGAAGCAGAGGACCTAGGCTTTCAAGAAATGTTTACCCTACCAAACGCCATCCACTTTATAGAATGGGCTGACAAATTTCCACAAATTTTACCGAAATCCACAATAATGATAGAATTAAAAGAAGATTAAAATTTCCCAGAGTAAAATCGCACATGAAAACTATTTTTAAAATATTAGCACTGACTGTAATTGTCGCGGGAATAACAAACCCCAGTACAAAAAATGCCTCGGCTTCAGAGGTAAAACAGCCAGCCATTCCCATCGGTCAAATACAAGAAGAAACAGGGGTGGTGACAGGAATCCGCCCGCAATATACCACCTATCCTACAGAAGTACCGCTTCTGCCGGTTTTTGCTAGCAAAAATATAAAAACAAGAAAAAGTATCAAAACTCAGATAGACTCCAGAGACCTTTATGCTCAAATATTATCAAACTCCAAAGCTCTAGAGGCGCAAGGCACGAAAGAACAGATACAGCAAGAAAGCCCAGACCGCATCAAAGAATTTACACCCAGAAGAAATGGTATTGCTGTGGACGCAGCCAAAACAACCCTCACCCTTATAAGTACTGGTAAATTTGAGGCGGAAAACCCCATCACACCAAGCATCTATAAATACCAATACGGCTCTACGCCAGGCAATAATCAACTAGGATTAAACACTTTGATCGCAAGAGGAGTTTCTAATTTTAAAGGTAGCTCAAAAAACAGAAGAATAAATATCCATGTTGCCACAGAAAAAATGAGGGGGGTCTTGGTCGCCCCAAATGGTACTTTTAGTTTCAATAAATATGTTGGCGATGTCAGTGCAGAAGACGGCTTTGTCCCAGAAATAGTTATTAAAAAAGACGGACTCAAACCAGAGCTAGGTGGTGGGGTCTGTCAAGTTTCCTCTACTATATTTCGAGCTGTCATGGCCAGTGGCATGCCCATACTAGAGCGGAAAAACCATTCTTTCCCCGTCAACCACTACGCACCACAAGGCACAGACGCGACCACCTATACAGGCGTAGTGGATTTTAAATTCTTAAACGACACCCCTGGATACATCCTACTTTGGCCACACTTTCCAGACGAAGACACTCTAATTTTTGACATCTACGGCACCGATGATGGAAGACAAGTAGAAGTCAAAGCTCCGGTAAAATTTGCTTTCCAAGAAAATGGCACTTTCAAAACTCATTGGGAAAGAACCGTCACATTAAAAGGACAACACCCAAGAGTAGACGACCTCATTTCCACATACTTACCAGCGTCATGGTTTAAAAAAGAGGA
>CAZGEB010000042.1:0-1692 GCA_964524915.1 uncultured Candidatus Saccharibacteria bacterium | reverse complement strand
CCTCAGTAGGCTCTACTACTTCGGCACTAGCAGGAGCTGTTGTGTCCTCTGTAGCAGCTACCTCGGTTTTTTCAGGGGCTGCTGGGGCCTCTTTTTTTGGTGGCAAAGTGAAACTTTTTACCTTAGCGCCAGAAATTAAGCCGTTGGTAACCAAAAGGTTATTTACTGTAGGACTCATTGGGATATGCTGTTCCACTGCCCAATACTGCAAACGCTCTGGCGCAGATACTGTGAGTTTTTTGGTCCTTGGGTTAAAACTACCAAAAATCTCTTTTGCGCTAGACTTAGGGCTAGAAAGTTTTTCCATCAAGACCAGTCTAAATTCAGGGCTATTTTTGCGGCCCGTACGCTGTAAACGAATAATTAACATAATAGAAATATCTAATTCAGATTAGCATTATTTGCCAGTAGAGTCAAGAAGCCCCAAGAAGTCCAATTTCTTAATAAAACGCCAAGATACAGCCTTTTCCACCACAAAAGCAGACAAAAACCCAACCAAAGCCCCCACCAAAATATCAGACGGGTAATGCACGCCGCTTATAACCCTTGCCAAAACCACAAAAATTATCACGAAACCCATCCATGCCGCAACTTTTTTATTAAAAAAATAAACCGAGGCAACCATAGCAAAGCCTATGGCTGCATGACCGGAGGGAAAAGAGCCTTCGTGATTAAACGTATCCAAAACCTTGGTCGCTTCAATAAGTGGCGTGAAATGTAAAGCCACAAAAGGCCTAGGGCGATAATAAAAATATCTAATAATCTCCACCACAACTCCTCTAGCCAAAAAAACTGATGCGCCAACCAAAACAGCCCTACCCCACTTTTTGCAAATAATTAAATAAATCAAAAGGGCACCGCCAACAATAAATATCAAAGGCTTGGCAAAAAAAATAATCACTGCATCTCCCAAACTAGACTGACCAGCGAGCGAGTGCAGTTGCTGAAATATTTGTAAATCTAAATTCATACACAACTGTCATTCCGGCTTCATAGAGCCTGAATCCATACTTAGAAGTCAGGCTATATTCAACCAAATCAAACGTAAATAATCTCAAACCTTATCTTATCACAGGAAACCGACATTGTCTTTTCCAAAATATTCCAACTGTTATAGTATAAAAGATAGAATGTAAAATATAGGCAAACACAACCCCAAAAGGTAAGTATTGTAAACAAACTGCAAATAAAATCGCTCCGAAAATAGCAAATAAAGAATAATACCAGGCAAAGAACCTACTTAAAAAATATAAAGCTGGTAAATGCAGCACAAAGAATACAACGGCAGTAACCGAAATAGATATAAAAGGGCCGTGTGCAAAAATCGAACCAATCACACTAAATAAAACAGCAAAAGAAATTTGTTGAAAAAATATCTCCCATTGCTTTGACCAGGTGCCGACATAATTCATCTTCCAGGAATCTTGAGTCTTGGAAAAATGTTTGTGAAAATAGGAATAGGCAAACCAATTTGCCAACAAAATAACTGCGAGCGCCAATAAGAACACAACAACTGTTAAAAAATTAAAATATGATAATAAAATTTTTGAGAAGAACCAAAAATGAGCAGCGCCTGAACCAAGAAAAAATAGCGGTGCAAATACTGGACTATTTTCATATGTCCAACCTTTATGAATCGCGAAATACCACAACAGCCAAGTTGCGGCGTATAGAATTAGCCAGACAAAAAAC
>CAZGEB010000041.1:0-5179 GCA_964524915.1 uncultured Candidatus Saccharibacteria bacterium | reverse complement strand
TTCCCGGCAGCCCGACCAGCCGCCTTATGGGGTCTAGAATCTAGCCACTAGATTCTAGATTCTAGAGTCCAGTATTTTAAATATGTTTGATTTTGAAAAACTCATTGCGTACCAGAGGGCAAGATCTGTTAATCAAAAAATTCATAGACTGTTAATTGAAAAGAAGGTCAGCTCTTTTTTACGGGATCAACTGTACCGTGCTTCTCTTAGTATGGTGATAAATATTGCAGAGGGAACGGGCAAGCTCTCAAAAAATGATCGTAAAAATTTTTATGTGATATCACGGGGGTCGGTATTTGAGTCTGCTTCATTATTGGAAATGCTCTATGATGAAGGGTTGGTTAGTAGTAGTGAGTTAACTTCTTTAAAATGTGATCTTGAAGAAGTATCGCGTTTGTTGTCCGGTTTAATCAACAGCTTTACAAAATAATTACTATGCTTTATAAAATCTTAAAAAACAAAAATGATATTTAAATTTATAATTAGGCTTGCGGTGGGGGTGGTTTTGGTGGGTGGAGTAATTGGGTTTTTTTCTAGAAATGCAAAACCTCAAAGTTTTCTTTTTCCTTACAGAGTTAGTTTGTACGAAAAAGCGGCTTTTTATACACACCCAAGTGCCGAGAGTCGCGATACTTATGTATACGAAATTTTAAAACAGCGGTGGGGTGAATTATTCACAGATTTTTTTTCGGGGAATTTGAAAAATCCAGAAAAATTTTATCCGTATTTTGCTGGTGCGGGTGATGGGTGTGTAGCGAGAGTCCAAGGGCTCCTCTCGGCAAATTTATGGCAAAGAGCAGAGGATTTGTCCGCTAGGTGTCTGAGTTTGTCTAGAGCTTCTGAATATTTATTTAGTGAGTACGAAGGCAATCAAGACAAATCAGTTTTAAAAATATTTTTGGAAAAGTCAAAGGTAGACACTAGTGTTTTAGTTGCTTTGCGTGGTCAGGCAAGCGAGGTGACATCTGCAGCTCACGAAAGAAATGAATTTTTAACTGGCCTGGATGATCATTTTAAGAAGTGTCTTTCCAGTAGCCAAGAAGCTTTTATGGCTGTTTCCAAGGGCAAAGAGGCTTTGGGAAGTGTGTCTGTGGGGAATTTGGAAATGGACCTGGAAGATTTAAAGGTATACGAAAAAAAAGCGACCAAGGCAAGAGATTCCGGCGATTACAAAAGCGCGTGGTGGTCGGGTAGTGAGCTTTGCGCGGTTGGAAATGCGCTGGTTTTGATAGTTGATAATTCATTGACTTATCAAATTGATTTAAGACACCCAGTTGGAGATTTTGGTTTTGGTGAAATAAAGTAATTTTTTATGAATAAAAAGTATATCGTAGGCGTCGTGGTTGTAGTCTTTGTTTTGCTTGGTTTGACTGCCTTAAAATTGTATGTGTTTGATGATACAAAAGTTTCTTTTGTGGAACACAAGGACAAAAAAGAAGATACAAAAGAATTGGCAACTACTTTGTCTGGGCAAAAAGTGGAAATAGAAAATCTTTCAGAAAGACCTTTTGCGGTGGTAGTAGAAAACCACCCAGATGCAAGACCGCAAAGTGGATTGTCTAAAGCTGAGATTGTATATGAGACGGTGGCAGAAGGTGGTATCACTAGATTTTTAAGCGTTTTTCAGCAGCCAGTAGAAAAGATTGGGCCGGTTAGAAGTGCGCGCCAGTATTTTGCAGAAATCGCAGATGGGCTTGGTGCGGTTTTCACTCACGTGGGTGGTAGCCCAGAAGCTTTGGAAAATATTACCGCGGGAAAGTTTCCACACTTGCTGGATTTAAACGAGTTTTATCACGGAGATTTCTTTGAGCGAATCAAAAGTCGTCAAGCACCTCACAATGCATATACATCTACTGAAAAGATAGTTAAATATTTATCATCAGAGAGTGAAAATTCAAATGCTTATGATGCCACTTCTGTCATTCCCACGAAGGCGGGAATCCAGGGTTTGGTATTTGATAAAGAATTTTCTGCCGGTGGAACAACTCAGGTGGGTTTTGCAGAAAGTGATACATCTATAAAAATAAATTTTTCTAAACCGTCATTTTTTGTAGAATTTAAATATGACACGGTTGCGAAGAATTACAAAAGATTTATTGCAGGACAAGCCGATATAGATGCTTTGAATCAATTGCAAATTTCGCCTACAACAGTGATTGTTCAGAAAACAGATATAGCGCCTGTGGTGGGTGACAAGGACGGCCGTATGAAAATACGTACCACCGGAGAGGGGAGTGCTACTATTTATAGTGCTGGAAGAAAAATAGAGGCTAAGTGGAAAAGGGAAAATGGTGGTAAGTTTTCTTATGAAAGTTTGGATGGCTCAGAAATAAAAATCCTACCCGGACAAATTTGGGTAGGAATAGTTGCAAACTAAAATTTTTATTTTCTTATTTTTTTCTTTATCGTAACTTTTATTTCTTCCGGCGATACTTCAAGTGGGTCACTTCCTTGATTTTTAAATAATACCAAAATTGGTCTTTCTGCTGCACCTTCTTCTTCTGGTTTCTTGAATCCGATTACTTCGCCACTATGTCCACCGAGAAAATCAAAATTCATTTCTGCTGTATTTTCTCCTACAACAGTATCACCTATGTCAATCCGTTTTCCATCTGAGTCAGCATAAAATCGCCTTTTCATACAATAAATAAATTATTTGTTAATTCAAAAATATTGATTATATTGTAGGTATATTTTAGAAGTTGGTCAATTGTTGGGTTTATCCAGATTCATTCACCCCTGGGTTTTATGGGCTTGGGGTTAAATTGTGTGCGGAATTTGATAGAGTCAGTAGTTTCTACTAGTCCAAAATGATTAGTGGTGGCGGTGAGGCGATGCCAGCCATTTTGTAGATTGTCAGGAATAGTGAAGAAAAAGGGTGGGCTGGTTTTGCTGGCGATGATATGTCCATCTAAATTTAAAGTAACCGTGGCACCTTCGGTGGATCCGCCTGTGTACACTTTGACCTCAAAGGGTGTTTCAAAAATAGTTTGGTTTTCCCAAGGATCTAGAATTACGGTTGCTACTTCTGTATCTTCTGGGATGGAAGGCCTGGTCGCGCCCAAAACTTTTGGCTTGGCGATTTTTGGTATATCTATATTTATAGCGTAGTCGGCGATAGGCTGTAGATTTGCTGAATTAATCTTTTTCGGTTTGATAACTTTGCCGGTTTTGGTGTCTACTGTTACTCTACTAATTCCAAAAGGCTCCTCAAAAGTTTTTGTGGTTGATTCTGTGATAGTGGTGTCTAAAATTTTTCTCCATAGGGGGGCTGCTGTGACGATACTGTCAGAGCCGGCGCGCATCACTTGGCCGTTGTTGTTGCCCATCCAGATGCCGAGGGTTAAGTCCGGAGTACCACCTACTGTCCATGAGTCACGCCAGTTTTGTGTGGTGCCGGTTTTTACTGCAACCTGTCTGTCCAAAAAAGCCAGCGGGGAGTGACTGCCAAAAATATAGCTGCGGGCTTGATTGTCGGACATAATATCCAAAACCTCATAGCTGGCCGCTGCTTCAACTGCTCTGGTCGGCTTAGTTTTGTTTTCCATTATGATGCCGCCCGCATGGTCTGTAATGCTTGCTATGGCATGAGGAGGAAAAAAGCTTCCCATATTCGCCAATCCTGCAAAAGCAGCGGTGTGTTCTAGAAGAGTCATTTCACAAGCGCCTAGTGCCAAAGAAAGCCCGCAGTTTTTTAAGGGAGCTGATACGCCTAAATTTCTAGTAGTTTTGATAGTGTCCTCTTGTCCGATTTTTGCAAGCAAGTTTACCGCAGCAATGTTTAGACTGCCAGCCAAAGCTTTTCTAGCAGGAATGTTGCCATAGCTCTTTCCAGTATAGTTGTGTGGAGTGTAAGCACTTCCGCCACTTCCCGTGAAAGTTGTGGGGGAGTCGGAAATAATGCTCGCGGGAGTCATTTTGAATTTTTCTCCAAAAGCAGTGACGTAGACGTAAGGCTTGAAACTACTACCGGGTTGTCTGAGGCTCCTTGCCGCATCTCTTTGTGGATCAAAGAGGCAACTTTTTCCTGGAGTACAGCCTTTTGGAAGAGGCTCGCCAAAATAATTCATACTACCAACATAGGCTTTGATACTTCCAGATTTTGGCTCTATCGCCACCAGGCTTGCGTTGTTGGCTTTAAATTTCCTACTTGCTTCTGGAATATAATTTTGGATTTGTTCTTCTGCTTGGGCTTGTAGGTTTCCGTCTAGTGTGGTGTGGATGATGAGTCCACCTTGAGTTAAACGTTCTTTACCGATGAGTTTCTTTGCTTCATCAATTACCAAAAAAACAAAATGCGGAGCGGTGAGTGTTTCTTGATAGGGGAGAAATTTAGCTGTGAGATATTTGTTGGAATCAAATTCTGCATCAGACAAAAAGTGCTGCTCGTGCATGAGCTCTAGGACGTAATCTTTTCTTTTTTCTAAATCCGGCCTATTTTTTCCATCAGGACTTAAAGTGGACGGGGCTTTTGGTAAAGAGGCGAGGTAAGCGGCTTCTAGTGGGCTTAAATCTTTTGCGGGTTTACCAAAAAAACTTTGACTGGCGGCTTCTATGCCTTCGCTGTTTCGGCCGTAGGAAATTAAGTTTAAATATTTTTCTAAAATTTCTTCCTTGCTGAAGTTTTTTTCCATTTCTACTGACCAAACTATTTCTGAAAGTTTTCTGGCAATAGATTTATCTTTTGTTAAAATTACATTTTTTACCAACTGCTGGGTGATAGTACTGCCGCCGTGCTCTGCGTCTTTTGCGTGAATATCAAAAAGTGCGGCGCGGAAAATGCCCGGAAGCCACACGCCTTTGTGCTGGAAATAATCTTTGTCCTCTACTGCTATAGTGGCGTGAATTAAATTTGGCGAAATGTCTTTTAGGGGAACAATTTGCCTTTTTTGTTTAGAGTAGTATTCGTACAGAAGTTTCCCCTGACTGTCCACTATGAGACTAGAGGCGGGGGATTGGTTGGTTAAAAGTCTAGAAATGTCTGGAGCGACTAAGCTTTTTAAAAGTTGCCACGCGCCAAAAGCTGCGAGACAGATTATCCCTGCTAGAAAAATAGAAGTGCTGGCGCCTAGGATTATTTTGCCAAATGCCCAAACTATGGCTTTGCTGATTTTGAAATTTCTTTGTTTTCGCACAAGGTAATTGTAGCATTTTTCAGAAGTAAGAAGTAAGAAGTAAG
>CAZGEB010000040.1:0-5288 GCA_964524915.1 uncultured Candidatus Saccharibacteria bacterium | reverse complement strand
CCTAACCCTCCCCACGGAGTGGGAGGGAATCAAACGCACAAGTTATATCTTTGTAATTTGGGTACCATCTGGTGTATCTTTGACTGCAAAACCCAAATCTTCTATTTGCTTGCGAAGGTTGTCTGATTCTGCGAAATCACGATTTTTCCTTGCTTCGTCGCGCATATTTATCAGCTTTTGGATTTCTTCTGGTATTTCTATGGGGTTAGCCTGTGCACTATCTAGATTGAGACCTAGGACACAGTCAAACTTTTGTGTAAGCGTGTATTTGTCGTCATTATTTAGCTCGTTATCATTGACCACTTCCCAAAGTATAGCTAGTGCTTGGGGTAGATTCAGATCGTTTGAAATTGCTTCTATAAATTTAATATGAAGGGTGTTGTCATTGCGAGCCCCTAGGCTTTGAGAGGGGCGCGGCAATCCAGTGTCCGTGTTTTGATTGATGGATTGCTTTGTCGTTCCGTCCAAGGCGTCGGCACTCCTCGCAATGACAGCAATTTTACTTTTCAATTTCTCCAAAGCATTTTTTGCCGCTTCCAAAGACTCCCAAGTGAAATTCATAGGCTTGCGGAAGTCGGTTTGTAGACATAGGTATCTGAAAGCTAAAAGATTTTTTGGATCTTTTTCCGCTAGGTCTTTGAGCAAAAAGACATTGCCGTCTCTTTTCGCCATTTTTTTGTTGTCTATTTGTAAATGTTCACCATGCATCCAAATCTTACTAAATGGTTTGCCGTACAGGGGCTGACTTTGGGCAATTTCATTGGTGTGGTGGGGAAATATCAAATCTATTCCACCTGTGTGGATGTCTGTGGGCTCGCCATTGAAACCTACTTGATTAATCACTGAACATTCAATATGCCAGCCGGGTCTGCCCTTGCCCAAAATTGGATGGTCCCAAAAAATTTGCCCGTCTTCTTCGCTATGTGCTTTCCAGAGGGCGAAATCCGACAAGTTTTCTTTTTCGTATTCATCTACTGCCACTCTAGCGCCAACCTGCTTTCCTTCTAGGAATTTTTGCCCAACTAATTCTCCGTAGTCGCCAAAAGCTTCTTGGTATTTAGAAATATTGAAAAAAACACCATCTTCTGATTGGTAGGCGTAGCCTTTGTTTAGTAATTCCAGTATAAACTTTTGAATTTCAGGGATGACTTCTGAAACGCGAATGATAGTAATCTTTTTGGGGTCAATGCCGATTTCAGAGATTTCACTTAAAAATATTTGGATGTATCTATCTGTAAACTTTTCTAATTCTTTGATGGTGGAAGACGATCCAGATTCTTTTATCGTTCCTTTGATAGTTTTGTCGTCTACGTCGGTTAAGTTCATTACCCATTTTACACTTAAGTCTTGGTACTCAAGCGCACGAAAAACACTATCAGCAAAAAGATAGGACCGGAAATTGCCAATGTGAGCAAAATTATATACTGTTGGGCCGCAAGTGTAGAGATTGACGGCTTTTCTATTTGTTGGTGTAAAGTCTTCTGTCTTACGAGTTAGGGTATTGTAAAGTTTAAGCATGAAGTGATTATAGCCGCGGGGCTTTTTGAAGTCAAAGCGCTTAAGCCACTTTCAATATATTTTTATGATGTAGCATTTTGAGTTTGGCCGCTGGAGCTGGGCTGGAAATAATGTGTGCCAGGTGCATAGAAGAGAGCTCGTGTGGCAAAATCACGTAATCAAAACCTCCTTTGTAAAGTTCTGAAGCGTCCAAATCGGTATGGGCGGTCACAACTAGTTTGGGACGCTTTGGAAGTGTTTTTAGGCTTTCGGACAAAAGTAAATTGTCTTGCAGCTGCGGTAGGGTAGAGACTACTAGTTTAGCTTTTGCCATAGAAGATAAATCTTGAATACTTGGATCAGCTGCGTCCCCACAAAGTGCTTCTATGCCTAGACGGCGGAATTTTTCTACTACTTCTGGGTCAAAATCAACAATCACAAATTTAGTTTTGCGTTTGTGTAGGATATCAGCAAGCCTGGAGCCCATTTGATGAGCACCGACTATTACTATGTGTCCACTTAAATGCTTGGTGCGAATTTTGACTTCAGATCCACCGTGCCAAATAGGAATTTTGAGGATTATTGGAGAAAGAAAATTAAAAATACCTTCAGCGTGAGTGATGAGGTAGGAGGATGCGGTAATAGTGGCGATGCTGATCAGGGCCAGTAGAGAAAAAGTGTGCTCGTCTATAGATCCAAGTCTTCTCCCTAGGCTGGCCAGGATGAGACTAAATTCTGAAACCTGACCTACGGTAATGGCAGATAAAAATGCAGTTCTGGGTTGGTATCCGAGTTTCCCCAAAATCAAAAGGACGATTATGGGGTTGCCGATGAGTACAAAAACTCCCAGCCAGATGGCGGGCATGAGGCTGTGGACAGCTTCACCCCACACAAGCTGTCCTCCTAGAGTTACAAAAAACAGTACCAAGAAAAAATCGCGAAGGGATTTAATTTTTGCGCCAATTTGATGATGTACAGAGCTTCTAGCAAGCGAAAGCCCAGCTAGGAAGCCGCCTATTTCCAAAGAAAAACCAAAAAGCGAGCTTGCAGCAAGCGTGGCCAATCCAAGTCCCCAGGCGAGAGATAAAATTAAAAGCATTTCATCTGATTTGCCAAACTTTTGCAACAGTTTTTCAAGCAAATTTTGTCCGAGCCACCAGGTGGCAAATACAAAAGCCACTCCTTTGAGTAGCGAGGCTCCAACTGTGAGGAGCCCTTGGGTATGATTTTGTGTGCTGGAGAGGATTATTAAAATTAAAAGAGCGATAAGGTCTTGGGTGAGGAAGATACCCACCACAAGTCTTCCCGATAAACTTTGCAATTCTTTTTTTTCTGACAAAATCTTGATCACCAAAATCGTCGAAGAGAAAGTCAACGCCAGGGCAATGTAAATGGAGGTGATGATACTAAATCCCAAAAGAATGCTAGCTAGAAGTCCTAGGGCGGCTGTAATAATGATTTGTAAAATTCCAGCTAGGATTGCGTTTTTGCCGTACTTCTTAATTTCTTCTACGTTGAGCTCTAGGCCAACTAAAAATAAAAGCAAAGCTACGCCAAGATGGGAAAGCTCGGTAAAAATAGCATCTTGTTTGATGATGGCAAGTCCAAAGGGCCCAAGTATGGCTCCTGCTGCCATGTAGGCGATCAGGCTAGGGAACTTGAAGCGATACAAAAACATTGCTAAAATTCCCGAAGCGACAAAAACCAATGAGAGTTCAGTGAACAAGTTGGACATTTAAAAGTTTTGTTTCAGAGGTGTTTATATTTGTCTTTATTTTAGCATATTTTTTAGCAGCTTTTTGCCTGTGGACAAACTATATGGAAATCTGTTATAGTTTGGTAGTGGCTAGTGGCTAGTGGCTAGTGGCTAGAAAAATTTAGTAGCTAGTAATATTAGTAATATATTGTGTCCGCCGGCTTAGCTCATCTGGCAGAGCAACGGTTTTGTAAACCGTAGGTGGTCGGTTCGAGCCCGACAGCCGGCTCCATTAGATTTAATTTTTTATTTTTATGGAACAAGGAGCAATGGAAAAAAGCGAGCAGTGGGTTTTGGAGGTATTGGAACGTGAGAGAGATTCAAGGGAGATTGAGAAAAATTTACTTGAAGCAGTGGAGGGTGCGGCAGGTGTTGATGAACCATTAAACATAGATTTTAGAACTGGTGTTAATAAAAAAGGGTTGCCGTGGGCTGAGGCGATGGTTTGGTAGGTAATGTAAGTATTTTATATTAGAAATTAGATATTAGAAGTTTACTTTTTTCATATTATGTCTCAAGATACAAGAATTCAAATGCAGTGTACAGTCTGCAAAAATATTGGTTATCAAGGTAAGCGCAACAAAAAAGGTAAGGCTGCCACAGCTGGCAAAATGACTCGTCTTGAGATCATGAAGTTTTGTCGTTTCAAGGATTGTCGCAAGCACACTTTGCATAAAGAAATCAAATAGGGAGTTATCCTTAATCTTTTATCCTTAACCTTTAACCAATGCAAATATTAAAAATGCTTGGTGTTCTTTGTGGTTAACAGCATAAGGACTGGCAGTGGTTTTTTCTTGGGGGGTTCGTATAGTGGTAGTACGGCGGTCTCCAAAACCGCCTGCGTAGGTTCGATTCCTACACCCCCTGCCACAAAAGCACCGCATAATTGTGCGGTGTTTTTTGTTGGATAAGTGGAGGTTAGAACTGGGGTATAATGTAAATATGGAAAAATCAAATTCTAACTCAATGAAATATTTGAAACTTTTGGGGCCAATTATAGTTTTACTCCTTCTTTTCACTTACGGTAGATTACTCTTGGCATATTTTTTCCCTTGCCAATTAAATTTGTCTTGTCCTGCGGATCCAATATCGAATTATGCTTTTATATATTTAGCTTATGGTTCGTTGACAGGTAATAATTTTTCTCTCATATTGCCAATTGCTGTTTTTGCTATTTTAGGTTTGATTCTTCAAAGAAGAAAGCTACTATTTTGGAATATAATATTTTTTACTACGACCTATTTTTTATATTCAGCAATAAGCCTAGTCCAGTATCATTCTCAAACAGGTTATATGGCACCAGATAGTTTATTTAACTTCTTTTTCAGACTATCTATCATATATGCCCTGGGTGTAACATTTGTTTCTTTGCTTTTCTCATTCTCGGGAGATAGTATTAAATTACTGCAAAATATAAGGAATAAAATATCGACTAGATCTATTTGGTATACGCTATTTATAATGCTCTGTTTTAATATTACTTATGTGATCATTTCATGGCTTCGGTACAATATTCATTAGATTGGTCTAGAATAGCTGTTCTAACATCTTGCACCATCCCCTGCCAGATTTTATTTGAGATAGTGTTTTTATGAGCCCCCCTTTGCCAATTGGCAAAGGGGGGCTTTTGGCGTTATAATGGCTATTATATGAAGCATCGGAAGAAAAAAGTCCTGGTGGGGCTTTCTGGGGGCGTAGACAGCTCTGTAGCAGCCTTTTTGCTGGTACAGGCTGGTTTTGACGTGGAAGGAGTGTTCTTGAAGAATTGGACTTCTACAGAGGGTCTTGTGAAGGCTGATTGTCCTTGGATAGACGATAGGCGTTCTGCGCTTCGAGCAGCGGCTTTTTTGGGTATTCCTATGCATACTTTGGATTTGGAAAAAGAGTACAGTGAGAAAGTCATGAGGAATTTTTTTGCTGAGTACGAAAATGGCAACACACCAAATCCAGATGTGCTTTGTAATGAATATATTAAATTTGGAGTGATGTATGATTGGGCTATGAAGCGCGGGTTTGATTTTGTGGCAACTGGACA
>CAZGEB010000039.1:0-5581 GCA_964524915.1 uncultured Candidatus Saccharibacteria bacterium | reverse complement strand
ATGATACTTATCATGCGAGCGTTTTTTGCATAAATGCTCTATATATTCTTCTCCGAAAGGTTGCGGTGGCAAAGCAAAAGTAAGCAAGGGCACATTGTATTTTTCTGACACAAAATTAGCAGCCAAAAAAGCTGTCCTGTGATCTTGGTGTCCTGTAAAACCATCCTCTCCAAAACTTAAAATTAACTCTACATGAAGCGACGAGACAAACTCTTCTACATCCGTGCACAGTCCAGACAAATTCTCTGGGAGTCCACCGTCGGGGTATTCCAAAAATTTACAATGCGAAATGGAGAGTTTTTCCAAAACTTTTTTCGCCTCAAAAACTCTCACGGCTTTCAGCTCTTCTTCTGAATACTCTTTTTCCAAATGTGACTTCCCTTTTTCACCACGGCTTCCGCAAATTAGATAATTTTCTCCGCCCAAAGCCTTGTTTTGTAGTAAAAAACCCGCAGCCAAAAAAGCCTCATCATCTGGATGAGCCGTCACCACCAAAACCTTTTTGCCTAAAATTTTCTGTTGCATAACCAATGCTCAAATAAAATATTCTGTCATTCCGGTTTCAACAAGGACGCCGCCTCTGTGACCTTCCGTAGCTTTATGCGAAGGAGGTTGGACGGACGCGGGAAGACCGGAATCCATGCCTTTCAACTTATAAGTAAATCTTAACACAGCCACAATAAAACATAAAACATTAGATTCCGCCCCGATGCCGCATCGGGGCGGAATGACAAAACGGGAAACAAACGGTTTTCCTCATTATGTAAAAATGGTATAATTAACCATATGGAAAAAAGAATTTTATCTGGCATTAGAGCCACAAGCAAATTACACATCGGCAACTACCTTGGAGCCTTGAAACAATTTATAGATATTCAGAACACTGGCGAATTTCAGTGTTACTTCTTCATTGCAGACCTACACGCCCTCACCACTCCATTTGAACCCAAAGAATTGAGAAAAAATTCACTAGAAGTAGCGGCTGAGTTTATAGCAGCTGGACTAGACCCCAAGAAATCTGTTATCTTTTTACAAAATCAGGTCCATGAGCACAGCGAGCTGGCTTGGATATTTGAATGTATCACTCCCTTGGGTGAACTAGAAAGAATGACACAGTTTAAAGACAAGTCCGCTCAAAATCAAAAAAATATCAATGCGGGACTACTTTGCTATCCAGCTCTAATGGCGGCAGATATTTTAATGTATAAGCCCTTTGCCGTACCAGTAGGAGAAGATCAAACTCAGCACATAGAGCTTTCCAGAATCATCGCCAGAAAATTCAATAAACAATTTGGACAAACTTTTCCCGAGCCAAAAAATTATGCGCTTAAGCCTCTGAGAATTCAAAGCCTGAAAAACCCAGAAAAGAAGATGAGCAAAACTGGTGACGAGCCTCTGTATCTAGACGACACCCCAGAAATTACAAAATCTAAAATCAAAAAAGCTGTTACTGCAACAGACACATCCGGCAGCTCCTTGGGTGCTGAAAATCTATTTTACCTACTTTCACATTTTGGCACAGTAGAGCATATAGCCTACTTTGCCGATATGAAAAAATCTGGCAATGTAAAATACAGCGAGCTCAAAGAAATCCTAGCAGAAGATATTTCCAATCATTTTGCTGATTTTAGAAACAAGAAAAAAGAGCTTTTGGAAAACCCAGACAAACTCATTACTATTTTGGCTGATGGTGCAAAAAAAGCTCGTCATATTGCCAGCCAAACCCTAGAAGAAGTCAAAAAGAAAATTGGTTTAATCTAAAAACTGAATATACACATTCATTCAGAAATAAAATAAGGAAAATAAAAAGAACTACGCAGCTGCGTAGCTCTTTTTTAACTTTCTAAAATATTTTCTCCTGCTTACTGCTATTAAACTATAAGGTATAAGGTATCCCGCTATCACCTAATCAAACCTACATCGCCCTTCCATCATTCATCTGCATCACTGGAAGTTTTGGATTTTTGAGCCACACTGCGTCATCAGCATCATTGAGCGGCACTATTTTATCTTGACTGCAACCAATACTTTCTGCAACTTGCATAGAAGGTATTCCCGCTAAGCCTCCTGGGTAACTATAAAAAACAGTACCGTCCTTCCAAACCAAACATGAACCCCAAGGGTGCGATTGCTTAGGGCTACTGATAAAATATGAGGTAGCTTTTCGGTAACCACTAATATCAATATTTTTTACATTACTCCACTTGTAACCTAGGCCCAAAAAAGCTTCGGCGCTCGTAAAAGGAATTTTCACTTTATCGTTCTTCATCAAAAAATAAATTGTGCCGTTCTCATTTACCAAAGTTCCAGTTGCATACCTTGAATCTGGCACTGGTAAAATAGGCGCAGGAGTAGGTGTGACTGCGGGTGTTGTTGTTGGAGGTGTGATTGCTGGAGGCGGTGGACTTACAGGTGCTGGAGGAGGCGGTGCGACTGCGGGTGGTGGAGTCGTTGCTGGAGGTGTAGTAGTAGCAGAAGTTGTAGTAAAAGATCCTTCCGCGGCATACCAAACTTGTCCGTTTTCATCCGCAGAGCTAGTTATGTAAGTGTAAGTAGTGGCAGGTGTCAGTCCAGACAAAACTACCGAATGAGCAGTTGTGAGTTCTGTCACCTCTTGCACATCGGTGATGGTGCCGTTCGCACCATATTCTACCACCCCATCACCCTTTACATCTGTGGTCCAGGAAATAGTCGCGCTAGTAGAAGTAATTGACCCTACAGACAAGCTGGTGATTACCAAGGCCTCGGCTTTATTTCCAAACCAAAAATATCCGCCCAAGGCAAGAGAAAATATTGGTAACAAAATCAAAAACTTTTTGATCATAATATTCAAATGTATTTTTATTTTTCTTTCAAAATCTAGCGACAAGCCTATTTTGGACTTGTATTTTTGCCTGATTTTAAAAGGAAATTTTGATTTTTGTGTCTTTTCAACTTCTTTACTATATATATTATATCACATCCAAAGAAAAAAATCAAGCGCTCTCCCAAACACTCGACACTTCTTTGTACTTGGATAATTTTTGCATAAAGACATTTCGTATCTTTTGCAAATCCTCTTCGGTCTTTGCCTCAAACCTTACTTCAATTCCCGGCATGTTGGAAGTAGCTCGAATAAGTCCCCAACCGCTTTCCATATATACTCTCCCACCGCTAATCTCCAAAACCCGAAAACCTTCTTCTTTAAATTCTTTTACCACCTCTTCCACTATTTTATATTTGACCACATCATCACTTGTTTGGGCATGCAAAGAAGGAGTGATGATGTAGTGTGGCGTGGTAGCAATAATCTCAGATAAAGTTTTTTCTTGATTAGACAAATATTCCAAAAGTTTTAGTGCGGCAAAATTTGCATCATCAAAACCATAATAGCCTTGTTTGTAATACACATGCCCAGAAGCTTCAGCCGCAAAAGCAGCAGACACTTCTAGCATCTTTTCTTTCATGTATGCGTGTCCCGTCTTCCACATCACCGGCACGCCTCCGTGTTGCAAGATATCTTCAGAAAGACTTTCGGAAACTTTTTCATCAAATACAATTTTGGAATCTGGCTGCTTTTCCAAAACTTGCCTTGCGAGTAAAATAATCCATCTGTCTGGCCAAACTATATTTCCCTTTTCATCACACACACCCAAACGATCTCCGTCTGCATCCACCGCAATACCTACGCTTGATAAAGAAGCCACAGTTTGTTTTCCCGTGTCAGTGATCATTTCTATGTTGGCTGGATTGGGAACATAATTTGGATAATGTGGATCTGGGTTTGTATTGTGCTCCACTACTTCACACCCAAAGTCACGCAAAAGTTTTGGAGAAAAAAAACTTGCAGTAGCATTTGCAGTATTCAGTAAAATTTTCATAGGCTTGTGCAAGCGTACCCGGGAGAGCAAATCTTTTGTCCAATCTTCAAAAATATTTTGTTCTACAAATGTCCCCTCCCCTTCTACAAATTCTTCTTTTTCTATAATCGCATCAACTTCCAAAAGTTCATCACGCATGAGAGTGTAAGAGTAACCAAGCGCCAGCTTCACGCCGTTCCAACCCGCAGGGTTATGACTGGCAGTAATCATGAGTCCTCCCTGGCTTTCAAAAAAATATTGCGCCCAATACATTTGTGGAGTAAGGCTGGTACCTATTCCAAAAACTTTTATCCCCGATTCCACAAGTCCTTTGACAGCTGCTTTGTAAAATTCTTCAGAAGACTGTCTGTTGTCATGCCCCACCACAACTTTGTCTATACCTCTTTTGTGCAAAAAAGCCGCGTACCCGCGAGCGATTAATTCTATGGTTTCAAAATTTAATTCTTCTTCTGATTCGTGCCCCCGAATATCGTACTCCCGAAAAATGGATTGGTTTAATTTTGGCATACAGGTAATCAAGCTTTAATTTCCTGTCTTTATTTTAGCATTAAAAGACAAAACATGCCCTTTGCCAGACTCATGATTTTCCGCTACTATAATAATGTTTACTCTATCGGCTAATAACTAAAAACTAAGCACTAACAACTTTCCTCATGTCTTTTCAAATCGGCATTGTCGGACTGCCAAATGTTGGCAAATCCACGCTTTTTAATTGCCTAACCAAATCCAAGGCCCTAGCCGCCAACTACCCTTTTGCTACCATTGACCCCAATGTTGGCGTGGTTAGTGTGCCAGACGAAAGACTGGCGAAGCTGGCCTCTCAAGAAAAAAGTGAAAAGATCGTCCCCACTACCATAGAGTTTGTGGATATTGCAGGGCTAGTCAAAGGCGCACACCAAGGCGAAGGATTGGGCAATCAATTCCTTTCGCACATTCGTGAATGTGACGCTATTTTGGAAGTGGTAAGAGTTTTTGAAAACAGCGACATTATTCATGTCTCAGGAAAAATTGATCCCGAAGGAGACGCTGAAACTATTGCCATAGAACTACAACTTTCTGACTTGCAGAATGTAAATAAAAGACTAGAGAGCATCGCCAAACAAGTCAAAAGTGGCGAGCGAGAAGCTGTAATCAAAAAACAAGTTTTGGAAAAATATAAAGCAGCACTAGAAGAAGGAAAGATGGCAAGCACCGTTGAGCTCACTCCAGAAGAAAAAGACGCCAGTCGTGACGTACAACTGCTCACCACCAAGCCTTTCTTGTATGTGGCCAATAGTGAATTTGACCTAAGCACTAAAGCTTTCAAACTTGCCGCTAGTAACTTGCCCCTAGAGGCTATCCCCATTGATGCCAAAATAGAATCCGAACTCGCAGATTTATCTGACGAAGAAAGAGTGGAATACCTAAAAGAACTGGGACTACCAGAAAGTGGACTTGATAAGATCATCAAGGCCGCCTACAAAACTCTAGGACTCATAACTTTCATCACTGCCGGACCAAAAGAGTCTAAAGCATGGACAGTAGTAAGCGGTACAAAAGCTCCACAAGCTGCCGGAGTGATCCATACAGATTTTGAAAAAGGCTTCATCCGTGCAGAAGTAATCCAGTGGGACAAACTTCTAGAAGCTGGTAGTTATGCTGCTGCCCGCGACAAAGGTTGGCTCAGAGTAGAAGGAAAAGAATACGTCATCTCTGACGGCGATGTGGTGCATTTTAGGTTT
>CAZGEB010000038.1:0-5688 GCA_964524915.1 uncultured Candidatus Saccharibacteria bacterium | reverse complement strand
ACTTTAACCTCAATGGCCGCTGACTTGTCATTCCCGTATATTCGCCAACTGTCGGTAGAAGCCTCTGCTTGTAATAACTAGACTTACTCGTCCTGTCATTCCCGCGCAGGCGGGAATCCAGTCCACAGAGTCAATGAAACTCAGGGACACAAACTATCCAAGCAGCTCAAAATATAAATCTTTCCGTTCTGGGTTCTTTTCTTCTATGATTCTAAGCTTCCAAGATCTGTTCCATTTCTTTAACTGCTTTTCTCTTAAGATAGCTTCTCTTATATCTGCAAATTCTTCAAAATATATCAATCTATGGATTCTATTAGAGTTTGTAAATCCTTCCACCAAATCATTTTTATGCTCATAAACTCTACGGATAAGGTTATTAGTTACACCAACATACAAAGTACCGTTTCTTTTAGAAGCCAAGATATACACATAAAAAGAAGTGGTTTGCATATTTTATCATTTACCAAGCAGCAAATTGATTGCGCTGGATTCCCGCCTGCGCGGGAATGACAGGAGAGAGAGCGGCGATGAAAGGACTAACGATGCAATTAACAGAAGAGGGTGCGGGAATAACAGGAGGAAGGGAGGGAACGGGAAAGGTGAGCAAGGAAAATTATTTAGTCTAGACTCCGTCCCGCCGGTGGCGGGACGGAGTGATAAGGAGGGTGATAATAAGAAAAATAAAAAACGCACGCTTTCCAATTCTCTCCGCCGGCTGGCGGCCTCACTCCTCACTCCTCACTCCTCACTCCTCACTAAATATTATACCCACCAGTGCTTCCAATTCCCCCGCGATTTTGCTTGTCCATTTCCTTGACCTCTAACCACTCCACCTGTCTAACTGGTAAAAATATTCCCTGCACCAACCTCTCACCAAAAGACACACCCACAACATCTTGAGTAATATTTCTTACAATAATATGAACCTCATCTTCTGGACCACTGTAATCGCGATCAATAGTGCCCACACCATTTGCCAGAGCTAGGCCCTTTTTCATAGCCAAGCTACTCCGGCAAGTAAGCAATAAAAAGTGCCCTTCTGGCGCTTCTATCACTAGCCCTGTACGAATTTTTTTAATTTCTCCAGGCTGGATATTCACACTCTCCCCCGCTGCAATATCAAACCCGGCCGCCTCGTTTGAATGATACTTTGGCAACTCCACACCCGCTAAAACTTTTTTTATCCTTGCTTGTAGCATAATTTATTTTCCTAAACTTTCCTTTAGTTTGTCCATATCTTTCATTACACAATCAATCTTATTCTCACATTCTCGAGAATATGAGAATGTTATTAGTTGGCTAGTTACTTATACTCTGGCCTTAGAAGATCGTGAAATTTCTCATGAAATTTTTTGATCTTGGGAGAAATCACCAATTGGCAATACGGAACACCTGGGTTGGAGCTATAAAAATTCTGGTGGTATTCTGCTGCTGGATAAAACCTATCAAATGGAGAAATCTCGGTAATAATTTGATCTGCGAATTCTTTTTTGTCAGTTAAATACTTAACATATACCTCAGCCTCCCGCTTCTGTTCTTCATCTAGATAAAAAATTGCCGAACGGTACTCCATACCAACATCATAACCCTGCTTATTAAGAGTTGTTGGGTCATGAATAGTAAAAAATATTTCGAGCAGGGTTTGAAAAGATATCTTTTCTTGATCAAACTCTATTTGCACGACCTCTGCGTGCCCTGTCTTGCCTCCATACACCTGCATGTCAGTTGGACTAGCTAGGTGCCCGCCCGCATAACCAGAGATCACCTTCTCCACCCCCAAAACTTCCGAAAACACGGCCTCTAAGCACCAGAAGCACCCGCCTGCAAAAATGGCTGTTTGTTTCATATACTTCATCATACTAAACAAATCCGAAAATGACCAGGCTTGATAAATATGTTAAACTGGGCTTATAAAAGTTGGGTCTCTAACCTAAACACATAATCATCCTCGGGGTGTAGTATACCGGTAGTACGCGCGATTCGGGTTCGTGAAGACCGGGTTCGATTCCCGGCATCCCGACCACCCGCAGTTCAAAACTACGGGTAGTAAAGTGAACATTCGGTAAAGCACAAAAAAGATTAAAACGAAAACTGCAGAAGTTGGACAAGAGTCCATCAATCAAATTTTCAATAAAGCATAAAGCAAACTCTACCAAATAATATTTTGTAAATATGAAAAAATTTCAAATAATTTTACTCCTAGCGTTGTGCCTAGGTATATTTCACCCAAGCAAAACAACAGCAGTTACAAACATGATGGAAATAGGGGGTAATATTTTTACCTCACCCCTATCTGGAGAAGTCTGGAAAACTGGAAGTACTTACCAAATCAAATGGGATAAAACAGCTCTTGTGGTTGCCGCCACAAGCACCAGCACAGCCTACGCTAGCCAAGTAGATATAACTATCCAAGACCCAAACTGCAGCAAGGGCATGCCATGCATTGCAATCGCCCCCTACTCTATTGCGGCCTCCGCACCCAACACTGGTGAATTTTTGTGGAATATTCCAAATGATTTAAATAGTAGATATTTAGGCAATCAGACTATTCAAGTGTCTGCCGCTGGTAGCACTTCATATACCAGTAATATATTTACAATTTCAAACTCAAATACAACCACAGGAAATATCAACATCACCAGCCCTCAAGTGGGCACAACCTGGCAAGTGGGCAACACCTACAACATTCAATGGACCGCGCCTGCAACCTTAGTTGCCACACAAGTAAGAATTGAACTCGCACCATATATAGCATGTCTATATTCCACACCTGCCTGCAAAATTATGCAGCCAGAGCCCTACTATATCGGCACCACCTGGCTTTCAAACAACAGTTTTAGCTGGACAATTCCAACCACGCAGCCTCTGGGGTCTTATGTGGTCTCCGTACACACCTTGGACAATGGACTCTATGGGACAAGTGGAGTTTTTGCCATCACCAACCAACCATCCACAGAAACACTTTACATCTCTACAGCAGACAGCCTCACCGCCACAACTGGTAAATCTTTTAGGGCAACATTCAAGACAAACAATCCCGGCAACGTAAACACATGGACCATACAAGGACAGCTTCCAGCAGGGCTAACATTTCAAACACTGCCGTCCCAAAAATCTGCGGTGAGCAACCCAGTGGATTGCACAGTGGCCACACCTAGCCCAGACAGCGGCTCTTTTTTCCAAGGCCCATGTATGCCAGTCTATCCATCCAACAGTGCTGAAATAACTGGTGTTCCGACTCAAACAGGATCCTTCCCGATTACAATTTCAGCGAAAGATAATGCGGGCCGCTTAGGACAAAATAATTTTACAATTATAGTCAAAGCCCTAAATTCATTCACATTAAAACCAGCAAGTGTAATCAGAACACCAGACACTGCAGTACATTTAATCTTAGACAACAACCAATACTACACCTTTACATCCTGGCAAGAATATATAGACAAAGGCTACAGAAGATACAACATTCGCTTCTTAACAGACAGCAGCCAAATAAATGAACTAAACAAAACTAATTCTTTTTACAGACCCTCGGGAACAATCTTCAAATATGATGGCGATAGAACCATCTACTACCTCACCCGCGAGAGATGCAAGCAAATCTACGGCAGTTGGAATATCTACCGCCTTTGGGGACAAGTAGCAACAGATGCCATTTTCATGCCAAAAACTGAAGAATTCCCCACCTGTTCAGAAAACTTAGTCAAACTTCCAGAAGGAGCGGCTATCACCAACGGCGGAAAAACTGTCTTCATTTATCAAAATGGATATTTAAGACCAGTTGCCAGCTGGGCTGCTTTCTTAAACCTCGGCTATAGCGCCAAAGATATTTTTCCTTTGACAGATGGAGATATCCAAGGCTACAAGCAAGGAACGATAATTAACTAAATAAACACAAATTAGCCCGGCAGCATATATACGCTGCCGGGCTTTGTATTTGCCTTGCCTAAATTTATACTAAATGATCGTGGCACTAGCAACTACGTCGCCTTCGTCCAATTTCATGACACGGACACCCTGGGTAGCTCTACCCAAAGTAGAAATTTCATTTAGAGAAGTACGGATAGTTTGACCTTGTTTGGAAATAATCACCAGATCATGCTCTTCCCCACTATTCAAAATATACATTGAAACAATTTTGCCAGTTTTGGCAGTTACATTTAGTGTTCTCACACCACTTCCAGCTCGCTTAGTGATCCTATAATCTTCTACAGGACTTTTCTTACCCATACCAAACTCGGTTATAACCAAGCACTCCAAATCTTTCATAGCAGCAGTTTTGGGAATCACATCCATAGAGATAATTTCATCCCCTTTTTTGATTCTCATGCCAGTCACACCTGCGGCTGTCCTACCCATACCTCTAACTTCTTTTTCAAAGAAACGAATAGCTTGACCGCCAGAAGTAGACATCATAATTTGCCCATCCCCTGAAGTCGCCGCCACCCACTTGAGCTCATCATCGTCTTTCAGTCCAATTGCGATCATACCGCTACGACGCACCTTGGCAAATTCTTCTCTTTCCACTTTCTTTACCAAACCTTTTCGAGTTGCCATAAACAAGAATTTTGCCTCGTCGTTCTTAGCCAAAGTCAACACCGCTGTGGCCACTTCCCCATTACCAAGCTGCAAGAAGTTCACAAGAGCTTGACCACGACTAGTACGCGAACCCTCTGGTAATTCATAAACCTTGGTTTGGAATACGCGGCCCTTGTTTGTGAAAAATAATATGTCGTCGTGGGTATTAGCAGTAATCAATTTATCTACCACATCCTCTTCTTTCAAAGTCTGGCCTATCACTCCCTTACCACCACGAACCTGTTGCCTATATGTATCTGGCAAAAGACGCTTTACATACCCGGATTTGGTAATGGTCACAATCATATTGGCTTCTGGAATCAAATCTTCTGCCACAAAAGTTCCCAAGGCTTGTCTGACCACTTGTGTGCGTCTTTCGTCACCGTATTTGTCAGACATCTCTTGAGTTTCATCTTTAACAATACCCAAAATCTTTTTTGGATGAGCCAAAATGTCTTCCAAGCGAGCAATCAATTCTAGCTTTTCCGCCAATTCATCTTCAATTTTCTTTCTTTCCAAGCCAGCCAAAGTTTGCAGCCTCATTTCCAAAATGGCTGTTGCCTGTAAAGCTGACAATTCAAACTTTTTCATCAAAGCCGCATGCGCTTCTTCTCTAGTTTGACTCTTACGAATAGTGGCAATAATCGCATCAATATAATCAAGAGCTTTTTTCAAACCCTCCAAAATATGTGCCCTGTCTTTGGCCCGTCTAAGCTCGTACTCTGTGCGCTTCACAACCACAATTTGCCTGTGCTTCACAAACTCTTCTAAAATAGTTTTCAAATTGAACACCCGAGGCTCAATACCATCCACCAGGGCAATCATGTTGAAATGCACTGTGTCTTGCAACTGTGTGTAGCTGAAAAGCTGGTTTAAGATCTTATTTGGCAAAGCTTCTTTTTTGAGCTCTATAACCACACGGACGTTTTTATCACTTTCATCACGCACGTCTTTGATACCTTCAATCTTTTTATCTTTTACCAGTTCTGCTATCTTTTCCAAAAGAGTGGCCTTGTTTACTCTGTAAGGAATCTCAGTAATCAAAATCCGAAAAGCACCCGCCTTGGTTTCTTCTATTTCTGTACGAGCGCGAATAACTATACCTCCACG
>CAZGEB010000037.1:0-5863 GCA_964524915.1 uncultured Candidatus Saccharibacteria bacterium | reverse complement strand
AAGCTATAAGCTATAAGCTATAAGCTATAAGCTATAAGCTATAAGCTATAAGCTAATTAATTATACCATTACCTACCGCGACTTAAAATAATTACCGCCAAAGTTTTCAAAATAATTTCCAAATCAAACCAAAAACTTCTATGTTTTATATAATACAAATCATATTCAAGTTTTAATTTAGTTTCTTCTAGGCTTCCCGCGTAAACATGAAATTGTGCCCAACCAGAAAGTCCTGGCAAAACCCCATGGCGCTCATCATAAAAAGGAATTTCTTTTTTCATTTGTTCCACAATATGCACTTGTTCAGGACGAGGACCAACCAAACTCATATCACCTTTCAAAATATTCCAAAATTGTGGCAATTCATCCAGTCTCAGCCTGCGTAAAATCTTGCCAAATTGGGTAATGCGCATATCTCCTTCTTTTGTCCAAACATTACCAGAATTTTGGAACATGGTACGCAGTTTGACCACTTCAATTACTTTGCCATTGTAGCCAACTCTTTTTTGCAAGAAAAATATTGGACCAGGCGAAGAAAATTTGATACCCAAAGCCACAAAAGGGAAAGCGGAAACAAAAAACAAAAGTCCGAGGATGCTTACAAAGATATCAATCAGTCTTTTTACTCGATCGTAAAGCAGTCTTCTGCCACCACCAAACTCCAAAACCCACCAGTCACCCACAGCATTCAAAACCACTTTGCGCTCCACTTGCTCCACCAAAGCAGAAAAAGTCAAAAATCGGACGCCTTTTCGCCTCAATTCAAAAAGCTTCATGAGTACATCTTGAGTAGGACGATTTTCATCGGACACCACCACGACCGTGCCGTATTTTATTTGTTTTAATAAATCATGAGCCTCCAAACTCCCTTTGAAATTAAAACCGCTTGATAAATTTTTTAAAGCTGCTGTTTCTGAAATGGACCCCTGCAGCAGATACAACTCCCCCGCCACAAAACGCTTGTCCAAAATTCTTAAAATATAAGCCCCGCAGCCAAATAAGGCGAAGCTCAGAAAAGACAAGACCAAAAGAAATCTTCTGGGAGTCAAAATCAAAGTTGGCTGGAAATAAAAATACACTACACCAAGTATGACAGACGCCACCCAAGCAGAAAATAAAGCTTTTGCAAACTTCCTGACACTGCCAAAAGTCTTTTCTTCAAAAAGTCCAAAAATATACTGGACTACAACCCACACTACAAACAACGGCCAAAACCATTGGGAGTGAACAAATACCCTCTCCTCCCCAAAAGACCACCCGTACCACGCACACAAAGTTAAAATCAAGGACCCAAAATCCACCAAAAGTGATAAGATTAAATTTTTTACAAAATATCCTCGCATAAGCACATATCGCACAACCACATTATTTGCCTATAATTTATACTTATAGTACCATACACTTAATTAAATATCTGCCTCAAATGGACAAAGAATATATTTTATCCGAATTAAAAAAGTTTTACACCGGAGGGGTGCAGCAAGAGGAATTTCCTTTACTAAGCCACCTGTCCAACGAAGTCGCCGTAAGAAGCTATATAAACAGGGGCGAAAAAGTTACAAAAAACTCCGTCCCACATGCCAGAATTCTAGACTGGGGCGCTGGTTTTGGTCAAATGACTTTTATCCTAGAAAATTTAGGAGCCGAAGTCACACCCTACGACGTAGTCAAAAGAAAATACGACCTCTTTAATAAGACCAAGGCCAAATTAGTCACCAGCGAAGCCCCAGTAGCACTACCATTTGACACAGAAACTTTTGACTCTGTCCTGTCTTGCGGAACACTAGAGCACGTACCAGATATTGAAAATTCAGTCAAAGAAATATACAGGGTGCTTAAAACCGGGGGGCGTTTCTTTATCTATAATCTACCATATAAACATTCTCCATCTGAACACTATGCTGATTTCAAAAAGATTAGCGTCCACCCTATAAAATTTACCAAATCACAAACTGCTGAATTACTTAAAAAAGCAGGGTTTTCAATAGAAAATATTGGTTACGAAAATGGAATCCCGAAAATGTTTGAAGGACCTCTGAAATTCATAAAGCCAATAGCCAACAAATTTCCGGAGCTATTTTTGATCATTGACAAAATAATTATCAATACTCCAATAATCCGAGATCTTCTCAGCAACTCGATCACTGTTGTGGCAAGAAAAAAATAGCATCACCATGAAGTTACTGCAAGTAAACAAATTCTACTGGCCACATATCGGCGGTATAGAAACGGTGGTTGCGCAAATAAAAGAAGCCTTAGGTGGAGAGGTTTTGTGTTGCACCGACAATTCAGAGGTTGCTGCAAAAGCCGCCGAACAAGTTACCAAGACAAAAACTATATTTACAGCCTTTGGCATGCCGATTTCTTTGAAATTCTTTTCCTATTATAAACAAACAGCCGGCCTGTTTGAAACAATAATACTACACCATCCTTTCCCGGCGGCATTTCTGGCCGAGCTACTATTTCCATGTCACCGTCAATTGGTTGTCTGGTATCACTCAGATATAGTTAGACAAAAAATTACGGGTTGGATTATTCGTCCGCTTATTAAAAAGATTCTATCACGAGCCGATAAAATCTTAGTGGCCAACGAAAATATTATCAGTAGCTCTAGCGTGCTAAAAGAATTTAAAAACAAAATCATAGTTGTGCCATTTGGGGTTGAGAACCCAAAACCTACAGACAACATAGCGGCTGCAAATATAAAAAAAGAATTTGGAAACCCACTAATACTAGCCGTGGGCAGACTGATTTACTACAAAGGATTTGAATATTTTATAGAATCCATGCAGCAAGTAAAAGCTCATGGTCTGATTATAGGAGAAGGACCACTGCTACAAAAATTACAAACACAAATCGACTCTTTAAAATTAAATGACAAGATTAAAATTATACCCCCACAAGCAGACTTATCACCATACTTTCAAGCAGCATCAATATTTGCCTTTCCATCAATAGCCAACTCAGAAGCATTTGGGTTAGTTCAAGCGGAAGCACTTTCCTATGGATTACCAGTGGTCAATACCAACCTAAAAACTGGCGCCAGCGGAGTAAGTATAGGTGGTTTTACTGGAGAAACAGTGCCTATAAAAAATGCGGCACTGCTCGGAGAAGCTCTACAAAAAATCTTATCAGATGAACATCTTAGAGCATCATACTCAAACGCAGCCAAGCAAAGATTTGAAGAAAGATTTACAGAAACGGCCTTCAAACAAAGACTTATTAGCTCCCTAAATTAGTAAAAGAAAATCAGTGCGAAACTGACTGGAACAAAGTCATTAATTTTCTCGCTGTTCGCTGCCAGGAGAAACGCTCTAGGTTTTTATATCCACCATCTATAAGCCGCTCCCGCAAATTCACGTCCAAAGCTATACTGGCAAGCTTACCTGCTATATCACCAATAGACTCTGGATCACAAAAAAGTGCCCCGCCACCAGACACTTCCACAAGACTACTGCCGCGTGAAGTCAAAACCGGTAAACCAAAACTCTGAGCTTCCAGAACCGGTAAGCCAAAACCCTCATACAAAGATGGAAATACTAGAGCACTCGCCTCTTTCATAAGACCAGCCTTCTCCGCTTCACTCACAAAACCAGTTTGTAAAACTTGACCGCTCAAACCTAAACTTTCAACTAAATTACTTACATTTAAAAAAGTATCGTCCACGCCACCAGCCAGAACAAGTTGGTAGTTTTTTATTTTTAAATCACGTGCAGCAAAAGCCCTGAGAAGTCTTTCAATATTTTTCCGTGGACGAATAACCCCGATGTAAAGAAAATAAGGTTTCCTGACACCATCTGGAACAGCAGCATTAGTTGCCGGATTAATTTTTGGCAACCCATTGACTGTCACCGTAATATCATCTGGACAAAACTTATACAAACTTATCAATTCTTGTTTAGAAAATTCAGAAACTGTGCATACCCTTCTGCGGAAAAATCTGGTCAAGAATATAGAAACACGAATATATATGGAAGAAAATATATTTCTAAATTCCGGAAACCGCACATAGGCCGCATCATGTATTGTCACTATCACTGGCGCCGAAGATAACCATGGAGCAAAAGGGCTCGGCGACCAAAGGATGTCTACGCGCTCTTTCCAAATAAAAACAGGCAATACAAATTGCTGTAAAAATACCGAACCCATTTTGGAATTAAAAAGTGTAAACGAAAAAAATGAAACTGAGGCAGACACCTCATACCTACTGCTCAAAAATTTCACAAAATCTTTTTTGGCAAAAACAGTAATCTTTGCATCTGGATATTCAGCAGCTAAAGCATTCAATATATTAATAGCAAATATTTCTATTCCTTGCACCGACCCAGAAGACAAAAGATCAACGCCGATATGCATAAAATTATAAACTATTTTACAGCCTCGAGTTCAAAAATAACCCCATCATACATATTATACAAAAAATACTTCAAAATACTTCTAAAGGGAATCAAATTTCTTACTCTGCACAAAAAAGTGCCATTGCTAGTAAAAAGCCTGGCTTGAATCTTCTTGAAACGAAACTCTGTATAATAATCAAAATGATAGCCCTCTGTAAAATAATTCATACTTTTTTCAGTAAAAAAATGCACGTGGGTTGGGTCTTGAATAGCCCTATCGGCTTTACCATAAGGCACAATAATCTTGACCACCCCACCAGGCTTGAGAATTCTATGAATCTCTCTCATAGTAGAAACAATATCATGAAGGTGTTCTAAAACATTATCCATCAAAACTTCATCTGCAAAATTATCAGCAAATGGATAAGGAAATTTTTCCAAATCAAAAACCTTGTCAGTTTTCACATTGGGCAACATATCGCAATTTATATAGCCATCCAAAAACTGATCTCCACAGCCCAAGTTCAACTTTGTCATAATAATAATTTATTCGAACTTACTTTCAAATAAAGCATTTGCAAAAAAACAGATTCCCCACTATCATTTTACTATAATACTTTTTTATGCCTAATCCAAATCAAGCTTTTGACCTGTCTATACTTATTGTAACCTATAAATCCCTAGAACACATAGGGCCGTGCATTGAGGCGGTTTTTGCCTCCAAAACCAAGGTAAAATTTGAGGTTGTAATAGTAGACAACAGCGGGAACGTAGACGGCACTGTAGATTTCGTAAACCAAGAATTGGTTTCAAGATACCCTAATATTCAAATAATTTCAAGCAGTAATATAGGCTTTGGCAAGGGCAACAACAAGGCTCTAGAAATGGCTCGAGGAAAAGACATTTTACTACTCAATCCAGACACGCGTATAAGTCCGGATACCATTGAGGAAATGGCAAAATTTTTAGCGGAAAATGACAATGTAGGCATCGCCACCTGTAAGCTAGTTCGCCCAGACGGTACACTAGACAAGGCCTGCCGACGCAGCATACCCGACCCGTGGATTTCTCTAGCCAGGCTTTCCGGGCTATCTTTACTTTTCCCAAAAAGCAAACTCTTTGCCAAATACAACCTTACATTCAAAGATGAAAATGAGGATACAGAAATAGAAGCTTGTACTGGGGCTTTTATGTTTATCCGCAGAGAAGTTTTGGATAAACTAGAGTGGCTATTTGATCCAGAATACTTCATGTACGGAGAAGATCTAGACCTTTGCGTACGTGCCAAAACACTTGGATACAAAATTTGGTACCACCCAAAAACTTCTACTATAAATTTCAAAGGGCAGTCCTCCAAAAAAGAGTCTGCCCTGAGTAATTTTGCCTTTCACGAAGCCATGTGGATATTTTATCGTAAAAATATAGCTTTTAAATATCCAAAGCCTTTTAACTGGCTAGTTTATATAGGTATTTGGTCTAGATATTGGCTAAAAAGAATGATTTTGGCAATGAAAAAAGAAAAGGTT
>CAZGEB010000036.1:0-5903 GCA_964524915.1 uncultured Candidatus Saccharibacteria bacterium | reverse complement strand
ATTCAAAAAGAAATCTACAACTACCACCATAGAACACAAAAAATAAAACCTCATATATTAAAAGCCTTGAAATTCTTCAAGGCTTTTAATATTGTATTTTAATAAAAGATTTAATTTACCGTGTAAGCGATTTTGTCACTAACTATGCTGCCTGCTTTGGCAAAAATCTGGTATTGTCCGACTATCGGATTAGTCCATTCCACTGAATATTCGTAGGCATTATTATTCATTGTGGTAGGTGAGGTGACTCCAAGCAGTTTATTTTTCTTGGTTTTTAAGTTGGTGGCATAAAAAGCAACGCTGTCGTAAGCCGAAATAGACATTGCTTTTAGGTCAACCGAACCGCTGTCTATATTGGTGACAGGCTCATTTAATATCAGGGCTTGCTCGGTTTCTACTGTCACGCTGCTAAGGCTTTCTACTGTGCCACCATTTTTCCCATATGCTCTAGCTGCTATAGTGTGCTGACCGTTTTCCAAAGTCGCCATTGTACTGGTTGTAGAGGATGGGTTATAGATAGTCTTGGTGATATTGCCATCAATTAAAATTTCTATTTTGGAAATCTCGCCAGTTGCATTAATTTGGATTGGAATTTCTGCTGACAAGAAAACCGAATTATCTTTTGGTGAAATAATTTCTATATCTATATTATTATTTATTACAGGTGGAGGAGTAGTGGTTGGGGTAGGTGGTTCATAGCCAAAAGGCGGATACTCGTAGCCATTTTTTATAGCCCAGTCATGCACAGCTCCTTCCCAGGCGGAGTTGTCTGGTCTTTCGCTTTTTAGGATAGTATAGAATTTACTTTGTCTAAATTCCTGAGGAGTTTCATCGTTTGCTACTGCTCCTGTGCGGGTGTCTATAATTACAGCAATGTGTGTGTCGTCAGTTTCTGTAGGGAGGGCGTAGCTGGCAAACACTTCTGTTTTTCGGTTGACGGTAAAAGGCCCGGGTAGTTTTCCAGACATAGCATCTACTTCAATTCTTTGGATGCCTTGTGGTGGAGTAAAGGGCTCTTCCGGATAATTTTTCAAAGCTTCGGTCATGAAGGCTTTCCAAATTGGCGCAGCTACTACACTGCCATCTGCGCCCTTGCTCATAAAGCTACCGTCGTTGTTTCCCACCCAAACACCAGTTGCTAGGGAGGTAGAAAAACCCATCATCCAACCATCACGCCAATTTTGCGTGGTGCCGGTTTTGCCTGCGGTAGTCCTGCCTGACACCACCATATTTGAACCAGCTCCAAAAATAAACCGTCTAGCATCTTGATCTCTCATAATATCTGTGACCAAAAAAGCTGCCTCTGGGTCCACAACTTGTTTTTCATCTTGTTTGAAACTTTCTAGTTCTTGACCCTGGTTATCTACAATTTTCAAAATACCTGTCGGTGTATTTTTTTTGCCGCCATTGGCAATGGTCGCAAAACCAGCGGTGTGGTCTAGGAGTTTGACTTCGCAGCCACCCAAAACTAGAGACAGCCCGCAGTTTTTTAAAGGCGAGGTGATTCCGACGCTTCTTGCTGTTTCTATAACTCGCTCTACCCCAACCAGTGAAGTTATTTTTACCGCAGGTGTGTTTAGGGACCCAGCCAAAGCTTGGCGAATAGAGACAGGTCCGTATTCTCTGCCGTTGTAATTACTTGGTTTGTAATCTTTCCCACCAAAATTGCCAAAATTTGTTTCTACATCCAAAAGCATGGAGGCTGGAGAGTATTTAAAATCTTTACCAAAAGAAGTCATGTAGGCGTATGGTTTGATACTACTCCCAGGCTGTCTTTCTGAAATAGCTGCATTGAAGTTCGGTTCAAATTTACAACTATCTCCTGGTTTACAATTCTCTGGCTCTACTTTTCCAAAATAATCACGACTGCCTACCATAGCTAAAATTTGTCCAGTTTTGGGATCAATAGAAACCAGGCTCGCGTTGTGAGCGCCAAGTTTCAAATTCTTTTCTCCGCCTTCGCGCACAGCTTTTTCTGCTGCTTCTTGGAGTTTTGGGTCTAGGGTAGTGTAAACTTTTAATCCACCGGTTCTGGCGGTGGTGTCTCCATACTTCTCAGATAAATAATCTTGAATATACAAAACAAAATGGGGCGCCCTCATAGTGGCTTGTGGGGCCAAGAATTTTACTTCCGTATCTTCTGCTGCTAGTTTTTGTTCTTGAGAGATATAGCCTTGCTTTTCCATTTCTTCCAAGATTCTGTTTTTTCTGGCGTCTAAGCTTTTTCTGTTTTGGCCAAGAGGGTTGTAGTAGCTCGGGGCTTGTGGTAGAGCAGCCAAGTATGCGGTTTCAGCCAAAGATAATTCTTTGGCGGACTTTCCAAAATAGCTTTGACTCGCGGCTTCTATGCCGTAAGCATTCCTACCATAGGGCACTTCGTTTAAATATAAATTTAAAATTTCTTCTTTGGTAAATTTAGTTTCTACTTGCACAGCCAAAATCGCCTCTTTGAATTTACGAGTGAAAGTTTTTTCTCTGTCTAGCAGTGCATTTTTTACTAATTGTTGAGTGATGGTACTGCCGCCTTGGCTTTTACTGAAATGCAAAATATTAATAGCAACCGATCTCAAGATGCCCCGGATAGAGATTCCTCCGTGTTTATAAAAATCTTTGTCTTCTATGGCAACTGTAGCATTTTGAATATCTTTAGGAATTTGATCAGCAGGGATTCTGGTGCGTTTTACTTCCCCATGAACTTCGTAAAGCAGCCCACCTTCTCTGTCGTAAATCTTGGTAGATTCATCTACTACTCTAGCTGCTAGATCGCCAGAGCTTGGAAGTGTGGCGAGTAGGTAAGTGAAAAACCCTACCCCTAGTATCAAAATCACGGCCGCTGCTTTGGGGAGGTATTTTTTTGCTAATTTTTTATACTTATGAGTATTGACTCTTTTGACTATATTAAATATACGCATAAGGGTATTATACTCCATAAATCATGTTTATAAAATGGTCAAAATAGACCAACAGGTGTCTTTTTGTCTTTTGTTTTTAGTGCTATAATTTCACTATGAAACTATCAAAAGAGCAACAAATTGAAGAATTATTGACTCGGGGGGTGGCGGAAGTGATTGACTCTGAGCATTTGTCATTAGCTTTACATGGCAAGCAAAAACTCCGAGTCAAGCTAGGAATGGATCCAACCAGTCCAAATATTCATATTGGCAGGGCGGTGCTGTTATGGAAGCTTCGAGCTTTTCAGGATTTGGGCCACAAGGTGGTGTTTATTGTTGGCGATACAACTGGAGTTGTTGGAGACACCTCAGACAAAGATTCTGAACGCCCCATGTTGTCCGAATCTCAAATTAAGAAAAATCTCAAAACCTATTTTAAACAAGCTTTTAAAATATTGGATCAGTCAAAAACAGAAACTCATTATAATTCTGAGTGGCTAAAGAAGCTGGGTTTTTTGGAGTTGGCGAGAATGGCCAGTCTTTTTAGTTTGCATGAGTTTGAATCTAGAGAGCTCATAGCCAAAAGGTTAGCTGCTGGGCAGCGGGTTACATTTCACGAAGCCATGTATCCACTTATGCAAGGCTATGATAGTGTAGCGGTGAAAGCAAATGTAGAGCTTGGCGGAACAGACCAGCGGTTTAATTTGTTGGCTGGTCGTACTATTCAAAAGTTTTATGGGCAAGCGCCGCAAGACGTTTTGATGACAGATATATTAGAAGGGTTGGATGGTAGGAAAATGTCCTCTTCTTGGGGTAATGTGATCAATATTACCGATGCTGCAACTGATATGTTTGGCAAAGTCATGTCCCTTCGGGATGAATTAATAGAAAGATATTTTGTATTAGCCACCCGGGTTCCTTTGGAAGAAATCAAAGTCTTTTTGAAAGACACCCAGCACCCAAGAGATCAAAAACTTCGTTTAGCTTTTGAAATTACAAATTTGTACCATGGTAAAAAAGCTGCTTTGGAAGCCCAAAGTGCTTTTGTGGCACAGTTTAGTAAAAAAGAATTGCCAAGCGATATTGCAGAAAAGCATTTACCCGCAAAAGAATATTCTTTGGTGGATTTGCTTTGTGAGGCGGGTATGGCAGGGTCCAGAACAGAGGCGACGCGTCTCATTTCTCAAGGTGGGGTGAAGATCAATCAAGAGAAAAAAATAGAAGGAAAAGTTACATTGGTAAAAAAAGAAAAACTTTTGCTTCAGGTGGGCAAAAGAAAGTTTTTATATGTAATTGGAAAGTAGGGGGTGGCCATGGGAATTGTCAATATCATGTTGAGGCGTCTATATTCTGAGGGTGCCGTATTGAATTTAGAGGGTGAAAACGATCATGGTGGTTTGCTGGTTGGAGGGACCAGTGGTTATGAGCCTGTAAAGAAATTTGTACACTCATTAATTAAAGATGATGATTATAGTCGTTGGCACGGTTTGTCTGAGCAGCTAGATGGTTATAGTTTGTTTGATATATTGGAGTATTTGGATGGGCTTGATGACACAGTAGTTTGTGATTCTGATACTGACTTGGTTGGGTTTTTAAAAACCGTAAGGCAGGTCGCAGATCAATCTGGTATTGGAGATCGGGGTGGTTTTGAACAGGCTTACTCTGGGCAGTTTGTTCCGAATGATTTGGTTAGAATGCTTCTCGAACACTGGTTTCCGGGTGAAACAGACCCCATGAAAGCAGTTTAAATAAAAATTTTAAAACCCCTAGTTTATAAAACTAGGGGTTTTAAAATAGTTTGCTGGTATTAAGCAGCTACTTCAGCTTCAGTGGCAACTTCTTCTGTTGCAGTTTCTTCATTTGCTGGTGTTTCTGCTGCTTCAGTTGTTTCTTCTGTACTCTCTTCATCAGTTACAACAGGCTTTACCATTGTTGTTGTATCTTCAGTTGCAACGCCGTCAGCCACTACAGCTGCGCCATTGTTTGTTACATCTTCCATTTTAAAATTCTCCGTTTAAGCTATATTGTAAATACAGCGGACTAATAAAAGCTGCTCGCAATATAGCTAGCATTAATATAATTATAACAAATCCCAAGGCTTTGGTCAAACTTAAATTTTTGCGGCGCACATGGCAATAGCGAGAGCATCAGCTGCGTCATCTGGCTTCGGAATACTCTTGAGTCCAAGTGAAGATTTCACCACTCTTTGCACTTGATCTTTTCTGGCTTTGCCGTAGCCACAAATAATGCTTTTGACCTGTAGGGGGGTAAATTCTTGGGTGGGGATGCCGTTTTGGGTAAGCAGTAGTAGTACCACACCGCGAGCTTGCGACACTGTCATAGCGGTTTTTTGGTTAGTGGTGAAAAAAAGTTTTTCTACGCACGCAACCTCAGGCTTATATTTTTTTATGATATGCCCTAAATCCTGGTAAATTTCCAAAAGTCTTTCCGAATCACTTTTGGTTTTTGCAGTTGCCAGTACGCCAAAATCCAAAACCTCAAATTTTCCATTTGTAAGTTTCTTGATTATACCAAAACCAGTTGTGGCAGTGCCTGGGTCAATTCCTAAAATTATCATTGATGGATAGTCCAGTTAAGTAGTCCTTTGTTTGTTGTAGTCCTTAACAATTTTAGTCCCACAAAGGACGAGTGAAATTCTCCTTTGGAGTCCTTGCCTTCTATTATAGTATTTTTTCCATCAAACTCCGAATGTATTTCAAAATTGTTTTTGTTTTGTATTTTTTGCTCGAGTTTTTTGAGTTTGCCGAGTTTATCTTGTTCCCATTCAAATTTGAAATAATTGGCTGTTGGGGTGGTGGCTATGCTGTTATAAGTTATTGTTTGGATGGATCCTGTAAGTGATGATTTATTTAAGGTTTTGTTTATTTTGACTTCTGTAGTGTTGCCTGACTCATCTTTGGTTTTAATAATTGGTCCTGTAATTTCCACTGGGCTGTTTTCTGTGGAGGTGATTGATAAATCTTTTTTGGTGGTATCAAAATCAAGATTTAT
>CAZGEB010000035.1:0-6094 GCA_964524915.1 uncultured Candidatus Saccharibacteria bacterium | reverse complement strand
AATCAAAACTAAACAAGGGACTTATCAGAGGTTATGGGAGATACAGGCAGGGGGGTTTGCTTAAATAATTTTTGAGCTTTTCAGGTGCTCAAGAAATGTTTTTATTTCTGTGTATACAAAGCCGTGCATGCCTAGGTTTATAGCTGCATCTGCATTAGCCTTTTTATCGTCAATAAACATTGTCTCCTCGGGTGGCAATTTTATCTTCTGAAGAGTGTATAGATAAATTTTTGGGTCAGGCTTTACCATTTTAACCACAGAGGAAATAACAATCTCCTCAAAAAGATTTTTAAATTCAGGATATTCCTGGTATATTTTTCTTTCAAAAAAAGAAGCATTGGCATTTGACAGTAGGACTGTTTTAAAACCTGCATTCTTTAATTTCAAAATCAAACCAGCCAATTTATCATCTAGTTTTAAATAGCTATCGATTTCCGCTCGTATTTGTTCTGAGGTTGAATTTATACCTTCGTACTTTAAAAAATACTCTACAATATCATCTTCGGATAAATTTCCCAAATCAAATTCACGAAGGATTTCAGGCAGTTTCTCATCAACAAATCCATGCTTTAGGCTTTTGTCCCGGTACCAACTACTCAAAGGGGGAGAGCAAACGACTCCAAAACAATCAAAAATAAATGTATTGATATTTAACTTATCCATTTTTAGAGTATATCAAACTAAAACGAAAGATGACAAAAAGTATCTGAAATGTTAGTATTTATGGTATGAATCAGTCAAATATCCGAAATTTCTGCATTATTGCGCACATAGATCACGGGAAATCCACACTAGCGGATCGGCTTTTGGAATTTACCAGTACAGTCAGCAAACGGGAAATGAAAGATCAGATGCTGGATCAGATGGATCTAGAGCGTGAGCGCGGCATTACCATCAAGCTCCAGCCAGTCAGAATGGAGTACGAGTACATCTCTAATCCTTTATCGTTAATCCTTAATGAGGATTCACCGAAAGCAGACCAAGGATCAAAGATTAAAGACCAAGGATTAAATTCAAAATTTATTTTGAATTTAATTGACACCCCGGGCCACGTAGACTTTGCTTATGAAGTTTCAAGATCCCTAGCTGCTTGCGAGGGGGCAATACTTGTAGTAGATAGCACTCAAGGCATAGAAGCGCAGACTCTGGCCAATGCCTATGCTGCCATAGAGCACAACCTCACGCTTATTCCCGTAGTCAACAAAATTGACTTACCAAACAGTGATCGCGAAAAAACCGCGGAGGAACTTAAAGCCGCTTTTGGATTTACAGACGAAGAAATAGTTTATACTTCTGGAAAAACCGGCGAAGGGGTGGATTTGCTTTTGCAAAAGATTGTAGAAAAAGTCCCACCGCCAAAAGGTGATCCAGACAAAAATTTAAGAGCACTGATATTTGATTCCAATTATGATATCCATCGCGGCGTGGTGTGTTTTGTGCGAATTATGGACGGCAAACTAACGCCTAGAAATAAAATTTTTCTTTTGGGTAGTAGGTGCGAGGCAGAAAGCCAAGAGGTAGGGTATTTTCACCCCAAAATGGAAAAAAGTCCAGAGCTTTCCTGTGGTGAAGTGGGTTATATCGTCACGGGGCTCAGAGATGTTTCCAAGGCGAGAGTGGGAGACACTGTTACACTTGCAAATAATAAAGATACAGCCGCGCCCCTAGAGGGCTACAAAGTAGTCAAGCCTTTTGTGTATGCTAGTATTTTTCCAGTTTCAGGGGACGACTATCCACTCCTCCGGGATGCCATGAACAAGCTAAAACTATCAGATGCCGCCCTAGAATTTGAGCCGGAAAATATCCCGAGCATTGGTTTTGGTTTCCGCACTGGCTTTTTAGGACTCTTGCATATGGATATTGTGCAAGAAAGATTATCGCGTGAATACAATTTAGACCTAGTTTTGACTGCGCCCAGCGTTGCTTACAAGATTATTCTAGCCAGCGGTGAAGAAATCACTATTCATAACCCAGCAGAATTTCCTGATCCATCCAAAATCCGCACTATCTTAGAGCCATGGATGAAGACTTCTGTTTTGACACCGACAAATTATATTGGTCCGGTTATGGAACTTGTAACCAACCGCAGAGGAATATCTGGACCCATGCAGTATCTCGGAGAAAACAGGGTGGATTTAAACTTTGAAATGCCGCTAGCAAATCTGATCATAGACTTTTACGATAAGCTCAAAAGCATTTCCAGTGGTTATGCGTCTTTGAACTATGAATTTTTGGAAATGCGCCCCGCAGAATTAGTGAAGGTAGATATATTAGTTGCCAATGAAAAAGTAGAAGCTCTTTCTGCTATCATGCATAAAACCACAGCAGAAAGTGAGGGTAGGGTTTTGGTTAGTAAATTAAAAGAGCTCATCCCGAGACAGCAGTTCGAGATCGCCATTCAAGCTGCCATAGGGGGAAAAGTAATTGCCCGTGAGACTATTTCCGCCCTTAGAAAAGATGTTACGGGTTATTTGTATGGGGGAGATGTTACTCGTAAGCAAAAACTCTTAAATAAGCAGAAAAAAGGCAAAGCTCGCATGAAGCAAATCGGGAAAGTAAACATTCCTCAAGACGCCTTTTTGGCTGTACTTAAAAAATAGATTAGCAGCGATTAAAACCATTTAATTACTTAAATATGAACAGGTCTGAAGTTATATCTGAAGTTATAAATAGAGGAATAGAACTAGCTGATCACGAAAAACGTATACTGGAATATAATTTGGGTCGTGGTGTAAATATACTCCAAAAACCCTCACAAGACTTTCTTGGCAGCGTGGCGCCAAGCTTGGGCACAAGAATACGCATAGACGGCACATACACCGCCACGGTTGGTGAGGTCAGCCGTGATGAGGAGACAGTAACACTCGTAATTGATATTTAAACACCGGTTGATTAGAACCTCGGCCTTTCATAGAAAAATTGATAAGATAATTTTGATATTATGTTATAATTCTTCTAATGCTTCCTTTTGTACTTATGCCTGGTGAAAGAGTGGTGAAAACGATGCACCAAAGCAAGCTCGCTCTTTTGCCTTATATATCGTTGTTTTTACTTGCCATTATCATTCCTTGGCGATTTATCGGTAGGTACAGCGCACCAAATTTTATTTCCACTGCGCTCAGAATTTGGTTTATCGCTTGGACTTTTTGGCTTTTGTGGCACCTGAGTAGATTTTGGTTGGAAAAATATATTTTAACCAATAAAAGACTAATCACAATTTCTAGACCAAAACCTTTGGAAAAATTGATTGAGGAAACGCCTCTAGAAAGAATTTTAAATATCGGACTAGAGAAAAAGGGAGTCTTGGAAATGTTTTTTGGACTTGGCACTGTCCTGGTACATGCAGTGGGACTAGAGGAACCTTTGAAGCTTAAAAAAATGGCCAAAGCAGGCAATCTAGTTAGAAACCTTTGGCAAGAAAATCAAAAAGTTTTGGAAATGAAAAACGGGCAAGGAAATCTTCCAGAAGGACTCATGCAAACTCGCTCACAGCAAAGACTAGACTAAAAAACTTATGCAAGAAATTAGCCAAAAAAACAAAACCATAATTATTTTTGTAGTGCTCTTGCTTTTTGCTGTGAGTCTGTCTTGGAAAATTATTTCAGTTTGGGGTAAGCATGATTCTGTGCAGCAAGAAATACAAACCCTAGAAAATGAAGTTGCGGAAAGTAAACAGGCCAACGAAAAAATTGCAGACAGTATCAAAAAACTAGACGCCCTATCCACCAAAGAAAAAATTGCCAAAGAAGACTTGGACCTAAAACGCACTGGGGAAATAGTACTTCGTTTTGATCCAGAAACTAGCAAAAAAGAAGCTGGGGCACCCCAAGAAACAGAAGAGAAAAGCAAAATCAGGCAATGGTGGGATTATTTTTTCGGTAATTAAAAATCTTTGAATATGACACAGCAAAAGCATAAATTTTTATTTGCAAGTCTTAGTCTTTTGGCTGTTTTGTGCGTGTTCATATTTGTAGGAGCTTATACTTCTATTTTCGGTGATTTTTCAGCCACAATCATTAAATCTCTAAATTTGCCAGTTGGTATTTCTGGTAAGGACGTTTTTTTCTTTAAAGATTTAAGAAAAAGTTATGGGGCAGACGAGGGCAGCGCTTGGCACCTGCAAACACGAACGGAAATAAAAAGTGCTATTCTGGAATACCATAAACGCAATATCAATTCACAAATTTTTTCTATTTTAAAATTTCAAGAAAAGAAATGTGCCGAATGGCAAGTGGAGCCTTTGGAATGCCTTAGGTTTGCCTGGGTGGCCAACAGAAAATCTCATGCGGAGTCTTACGCACTAGCAGAAAATATTCTCCAAAAAGAGCAGTCGGGAGAAGATTTTGGACTGCTCGCCCAAAAATACAGCAAAGATGACGCCACCAAAATCTTTTTAGGTGACGCTGGTTTTGTAGATCTAGAAGAAGTTTTACCAGAATTTGCCGATGGAGTCCGCCAAATGCTCTCCGGGGAAACCTCTATCGTGCCAGACAGACACGGCTTGCACATCATTAAAATTTCTGAAATAATTACTGAGGAAAAAACCCTTCGTCCACTTTATAGACTATACGATATTTTTATCGGCGAAGAGCAGGGTTTTGATTCCTGGTACACCCAAAAGTCTTCGGGGGTCCACTTGTGGTCATTTATTAAATAGTAATTTGTAAAAATATTACAAGATTTTAATATTTGATTTTTCAGCTTTTTCAATATTAGATTTAGGCGGGATTAGTATAATGGTAGTACGAGACCTTCCCAAGGTTTAGGCACGGGTCCGATTCCCGTATCCCGCTCCAGACTTATGACCGAACACCACGAACCACCTTATGCTCAATTAGAAAAAATAGGGCTTGGATTTGGCTGGGCTAGTAAGATTTTGATTTCTAGTTTTGGCCAAACCGGGCTTACCGCTAGGCAAAATAAAGACGGTGCTAGTTTTTATACTGTAGCTAGCATTATAAAATCAGAATTAAATTTGATTGAGCTGAAAAGATTCAAGAGAATTTTACAAGAAATAATTGGAAGTCCTGAGGCACTAGAAATCATTACAAGCATTGTTAATACCGCTCATGCTGGATATGGAATAGACCCTATGGACCCTCAAGTTTTAGTAGGTCACCTAAAAAGAATACCTGAAACCATACAGGCCACAACGTTCATAAACATAATACACAAAATAGTGGATTTTCTTAAAGAAGAGTAAATTTATCGAACCAAGAACTGAAAAAGAAAACGTGCCCACCGAAACACAACCTTGACCGATCTGAGCTAATAATTTTACGATAATATTTATAAGCCACAACACTAATACAGTCAATCAAAATGAATAAAGAATCTTTAAATTTTTCTGAATTAGAAAAATTCGGACCTAACTTTTCTGTTATAGCTGAGATTGTAATGTCTGCGTTTGGAAAAACAGCCATGAGATCAAAAAGAGGTGAAACACCAACCTATGAAGACCTCATGAAAGAAATCTTTCTATCATGTACTGCACATGAAATATCGCCTCCAGACTGTAAAAAAGCTTTAATAATTTTTATCAACAATGACGAAGCCCTGGCAATGATTACAAATTTTGTAAACAAAGCACACCGACCATATGTATTAGAAAATATGGACGGCGAAGCAATAAAAGCAAGGCTAACTACTTTATTAGGTCAGCTAAACAACACTGCTGAATTTTCTGAATAAAATTCAAAAATTAAAGACAAATACGGTTTAGGGCGTTTTTAAATCTTCCCGCCATTCGCCTAGTGCCGAGATAGCTCAATTGGCAGAGCAGCGGTATCGTAAACCGCAGGTTGGAGGTTCGATTCCTCTTCTCGGCTCCAGGCGATGGGCAGGCACAGCAGCGGTATCGCCCGCCAGAAACGCCTAAGGCTTGCTTAGGCGGGCTGGTAAACCGCAGGTAGTGGGTTCGAGTCCCACCTTCGGCTCCAGACAATAGACATACAAAACCGTGACGACTAATTGAAAAGACTTTTATCAGCACAAAAAATAAATTTTAACCAAAAAACCAAAATGACTTCCGAAAATAAACAAATTTTTATACTTCTTGGAATCACCGCCTCTGTGGCGGCTTGTTTGTTTTACA
>CAZGEB010000034.1:1176-6404 GCA_964524915.1 uncultured Candidatus Saccharibacteria bacterium | reverse complement strand
ACCTTGCAAAACAGTTTGTAAATAAGCCAAAAAAGAGGTTGGGGAAACAATGATCACTTTGTATTTACCAGCGGCTCTCTGGATTAGATTTTCTGTGTCTTCGGTAACCGCACCGATTTTGTTGATCAATAAATCATAGTAAATAGCCTCGTGTGGAATAAACATGAAAGCAAATTCCATAGTGCCTTCTTCTGGACGGATGTATTTGGCAGTTTCGGTGATGCGGAGTTTGAGATCATTTACAAAAAGCTTTTCCAAGCGAGCTTTTTCTGTTTCGTCCCCGGCTTCTGTGAGTCTATTGTAATTTTCTAGAGAAAATTTAGAATCTATAGGAATAATTTTATCTTTTATAAAGACTGCCGCATCTACAATTTCTCCATTTTTAAAACCATACTGCATTTGGTATTGGCTAGGCGCCAGCACATTTTTCAAAAGCGTTTCTAGGTAGTATTCACCTAAAATACCTCTTTGCTTTGGGTTTTTGAGAATATTTTGCAAATTTTGTAGCTGATCTGCAAAAGAAACCACTTGTTTGTTGGTGTCGTCTAGCTTGGTCAGCCCCGCGGTTACATCCCTGATTAGTTTAGAGGATTCGGCAAACTGGGCGCGCATGGAATTGCTCATTTGCTCTGTGGACTCGCTCATTTTCCTGTCTACTACGCGAGAAAGCTCATGGATTTGATCTTGCAGAAATTTCAGCCCTCTGTCTTCTTGAGGGGTTTCTAGTTTCTTTTTTAAGCCCGAGATAATGCTCAAAAGTACCCCGATTCCAACTATAATAACTACAAAAATGATATAAATTAAAGTTTGATTCATGGAAGTATTATACCATGATCAGTAAAAATACGTTTTTTATTTTATTTAAGCCGATATTTTTGTGGAAAATTACTCTTGACAAATTAGCACTCTCAGGTGTAGAGTGATAATGTCATTAATTCGCTTTGCGAATTATCCCTGGTCTTTAGTAATTATTCTTTGGCCAAGGACCAAAGATCAAAGACTAAGGATATTCCGCATCGCAGAAAGGAATATATGTCTTTTGATTTAATACCTCGTACTTTTTTAAATTCTTCTAGTCGTCTTCCGTCTATTTTCGACGATTTTTTGCAAGATGACTGGACCGCTACCCTACCCTCTTCTGGATTGACTGTCAGCGAAGATGAAAATACGGTAAAAGTAGAAGCCGCTATGCCAGGACTTGAATCTTCCAATATCGAAGTAACTATGGACAAAGGAGTCCTTTGGGTTAGAGGCTCTCGTCAAGAAAGTGAAGAGGATAAGAAAAAGAAGTTTTACCGCAAAGCTTCTAGTAGTTTTTCTTATCGTATAGTTGTGCCTGGGAACATAGACGAAAATCGTGATCCAGAAGCTGTTTATAAAAATGGCATTATGCACGTCACTTTCCATAAGATAGCCGAAGTGCAGCCAAAAAAGATTGAAGTGAAGAGTGAATAGAAGAGTTTGGCTTGTTGCAGGTTATAACAAAAACTCCGACCAATGTTGGTCGGAGTTTTTGAGCGGGTACGTCCGTAAATCATCCGTACTGTTTTCAAAGTGGAGCCCAGCTCATCTCCAAATGGCTGGCAGGGAAAACTTAGGAGCTATTCGTTGGTACGATTTTGCCAATCCCAGTAATCGAGTCACCTCGAACAAACACAGTGGGTCAGGTAAACTGGCGCTATTTCAGGGCTGCCGTAAACGGTCAGCCTACTATATGTAGTCTAACATTCCGTGGATTTATTGTCAAAAAACAAAACTGCTTTTTATGGCAGTAGAGTATTTTTCGAATATTGAGTTTAACTGGCGGACCGAACGGGACTCGAACCCGCGACCTCCCGCGTGACAGGCGGGCGCTCTAACCAACTGAGCTACCGGTCCAAAATATAGAATTACGAATCTAGAATTAAGAATCAAGAAAAAACTACATTTAAAGTCTTCTTAATTCTTTATTCACACCTCTTAATTCCAATATGGTACCGGAGGGTGGAATTGAACCACCGACCTTGGGCTTATGAGTCCCACGCTCTAACCAACTGAGCTACTCCGGCTTGTTTGAGGCTGGTTTATAGCATCCATTCTTTTTTCCCCACAACATCTTTAAAAAATGCCAGCCATCCATAGCATTATAATTTAGCACCACTGATCCACCTAGGCGGACTTATGAGTCCCACGCTCCCCGCCCGAACGACTGAATTGTTCAGTCGGGCAGGTAACGGCCTTGAGCTACACCGGCACAGGAGTGATGAGCTGTAAGTGGTTAGAGAAAAATAAAAGATTAGTCTAACAACCAAAAACTAATCACTAAAAACTATTTAAAATGGTTGCGGAGCTCGGACTCGAACCGAGAATCTCAAGGTTATGAGCCTTGCGAGATGCCAATTTCTCTACTCCGCGTTATTTGTGCCTTGATAAAGTCCCTCCCTTTACCAGTTTTAAAAAACTTTTCTCTAATCATCGCTTCACTTCTAGTAGAAAAGTTTTCAAAATATACTAATTTCCAAGGGCCTTTATTTTTGGTATATTTTTTAAAATCGCCAAAGTTGTGTTCAAGAATTCGTCCACTCAAGTCTCCAGAAGAGCCTTTGTAAAGAATGCCCTCACTATTTTGTAAAACATATGCATAATACATATGAATCTTGCAAGATGCTCCGCCTAGGCGGACTCTACCCCGCAATATGATTATACAAAAGTTTACAAAATTATGCAAGTCCTTGTGCAGTTAACTGTACAGTCCTTTCGTGCCCATTTTTAAAACCAAAAACCACTCTTTTTAGAAGTGGTTTTTGGTATAAAGCTTTTCGCTTAGCGACGAGCTTTCTTTTTTGTAGTCTTTTTTGCGGCCTTCTTAGTAGCTTTCTTTGCTACTTTCTTGGCCTTTTTCTTTACTGGCATTTTGTCTAATCTCCCTGTCTCGCAAAGCGAGAACTTAATTGCTACTTAGCGCGATTTTATTTTTTTGTGCGCAGAGTAGATAAAATTTAATAGTTGCTTTTTTATTTTCTTTTTCAGTTTTGTTTTCTGAAATTATTTTTTAGTTTCAAGAGTTTTGTTAAGCAACTATTAAAATTATATAACTTGTATTGCGAATGTCAAGGGAAAACTGTTGATAACTTTTTTATTTTATAAAATATTTTTTTAAAAATAAAAATTAAATTAAAAAGTATTTTATATCTATTAAATAATTATCGGTGGATATAAAAACATCATTGAGATCTTTTTGCCACATTGTTTAGATTGCCCATTGTTTTTTTATTGTCTGTATTTATATATACGCTCGTTATAAAAAAACAAAGACCTCTTTTATTTAAAGAAGGTCTTTATTTTCTTTGGGTCTGATGCTATGGACAATTATTTTAAATTCTAATCTTTGAAATGTTCCCTTAAATATTTATCAAATTCATCTACACCTTCTAGTGCTAGAGCTAATTGATGGTCTTCTGGTAGAGGCTCCCTCCATTTTGGTGGATTTATGGCTCTTTGTTTAATTAGCATTTCTACAGCGTCAGTCATAGTTTGCTCTTCTGATATTCCAACCAAGCAAAATCTGGGATCTTGTAATTGTGCATCCGTAAACACTCCATAGATTTCTAATCTTTTTCCTGCCATAGAAATATTTTTTATTTATTTATAATTTTTATTCTTCCAAAACACCTTCGCTGGTTATGGGCGAGTGTCCTTTGTGTGCGTGCTTGCGAGCGATGTGCAGTCTTGCAAAATCTCTTTCCATCTTGGCCGTGATACTTGCAACTTCTCTATCGGAAAGCTGTGTGTCCTCCAATTTTTCTTTTGCTCTTTCTATAGCCTCTTTAGAAAGTTTTGTGTCTATATCTTTTACGTGCTCGGCTGCGTCAGATAAAATAACAATTTGGTTTTTCGCTTTGACTTGCATGACTCCACCACCTACATGCAAAATTTCTTTTTCATTGTCAATTTTTACAACAAGTTCCCCAGGGATGAGGTTTGTCACCATAGGTATGTGCCCTGGAAGGATTGTGATCTGTCCAGATTCCGTATGGCATGTTACAGAAGACACCTCTTTGTCTAGAAGAGTTTTTTCCGGAGTAATTATTTGTAAATATAATTTGTTCACAAATTTATCTTTGATGATTTATCATTAATCTTTGATGAAATATTAAACCTGTGCATTCAGTGGACAAGGATCAAAGATTTAAGGATTAAGGACATTATTGGACTTGTTCAATACCACCTTTCATGTAGAAAGAGTTTTCTGAGAAGTCATCCATTTCACCGCTCAAAATTTTCTTAAATCCTTTTACAGTATCCTGCAAAGAAACATATTGCCCTGGGCTACCAGTAAATATTTCTGCCACGAAGAAAGGCTGTGACAAGAACTTTTGAATCTTTCTTGCTCTCGCAACGGTTATCTTATCTTCTTCTGGTAATTCTTCCATACCCAAGATGGCAATGATATCTTGTAGGTCACGGTATCTTTGTAGAGTTTTTTGCACGCCTCTAGCCACTGCATAGTGTTCTTCTCCTACAATGTTTGGATCCAAGATGGTAGAAGTAGAATCTAGTGGGTCTACAGCTGGATAAATCCCAAGCTCAGAAAGTCCGCGCGAAAGCACCACTGTAGAGTCTAGGTGAGCAAAAGTGTTGGCTGGAGCTGGGTCTGTGAGGTCGTCTGCTGGCACGTAGACTGCTTGCACAGAAGTAATAGAGCCTTTATTTGTAGATGTAATGCGTTCTTGCAGCTCTCCCATTTCAGAGGCTAGGGTCGGTTGGTAGCCTACAGCACTAGGAATGCGTCCAAGTAATGCTGAAACTTCTGAGCCTGCTTGTGTAAACCTGAAAATATTATCTACGAAAAGAAGCACATCTTGACCTTGCTCATCTCTAAAATATTCAGCCATAGAAAGCGCAGATAAGGCTACGCGAGCACGCGCCCCTGGTGGTTCGTTCATTTGTCCAAACACCATGGCTAGCTTGTCCAAAACTTTTGCATCTTTCATTTCATGGTAAAGATCGTTTCCTTCACGGGTACGTTCGCCTACGCCTGCAAACATACTCACGCCACCATGAGCCTTGGCGATATTATTGATTAGCTCTTGGATAACTACAGTTTTACCTACTCCAGCTCCACCAAAAAGTCCCACCTTTCCACCTTTGAGAATCGGACAAATGAGGTCAATCACCTTAATACCAGTTTCTAGGATCTCGCTCTTGGTGGACTGGTCTATAAGTTTTGGTGCTGGTCTGTGGATTTC
>CAZGEB010000034.1:0-1076 GCA_964524915.1 uncultured Candidatus Saccharibacteria bacterium | reverse complement strand
TCAATTGGCTCACCTAAAACATTAAACATTCTGCCCAATGTTTGAGTTCCAACCGGCACTGAAATACCTTTGCCAGTGTCCACCACTTCTGTGCCACGCTTTAGGCCATCTGTAGAATCCATAGCGATAGTGCGAACAGTATTATTTTTTAGTTGCTGCTGTACTTCTAAAACAAGTTTTTTTCTAGCCACTTCTGCGCCTGAAGAAAGATTTATTTCCAGTGCATTAAAAATTGCTGGTACATTTTTTTCAAAATGCACATCTACAACTGGGCCAATGATTTGTGTGATGGTGCCAATATTTTTTACTGGTGATGCTTTTTCCATAAATGTTGGTTATATAAAATTCAAGGTTAAAAAGTGATACTGTAGAAATTTATTGAGATTAATTGAAATTACGTTACGGTAATAGGCGCTAATCTCAATAAATTTCTATTGAGTTTCTAATGCAAGTTTTCCTGCGGTAATCTCGCTCAATTCTGTGGTAATTTTGCTTTGTCTAAGCTGGTTGGCGGTCAAGGTTAAATCTGCTACGAGGTCACCCGCTGCATCCGTTGCGTTTTTCATCATCACCATTCTCGCACTGTGTTCTGAGGCATCACTTTCAAGTAGGCACTGATAAATTTGATTTTCTAGTATTCTGGGTCTCAGTTGATTTAAAACTTCTTCTCTGGATGGTTCAAAAAGATAGTCTGATTCAAGTGATAAGTTGTAAGTTGTAAGTCGTAAGCCAGAATTAAAAGAGAAAAGTTTTTTTATGCGGACTTGCTGCGATAGCGTGGAAACAAAATGATTATAGACCACCAAAACCTCTTGGTATTCACCAGAAGCAATTTTGCTTTCTACCAGTTCAGCTATGGGATAAATATCTTGTATTTGTGTGTGTCCTTCTGGTTTAGAAAAATCCGCAATAATATTTTTACCAAGCCTTTTGGATGCATCCGAAGCTTTTTTCCCCATGACAATGAAATCGTACTTAGTTGCGAGCCCCGAGTTGCGAGTTGCGAGTTCAACTTCGGGGAGTTTGGCAAACAAGTTACTGTTCATGCTTCCAACTAATCCTCTATTAGAAGAAAT
>CAZGEB010000033.1:0-6612 GCA_964524915.1 uncultured Candidatus Saccharibacteria bacterium | reverse complement strand
TGCAGGCGGGGGAGGTGGGTTGGTGGATTGGGTTTGTGTATTTGATTGTGGCTGGTTTATAAATATCAGGCTGCCGCCAAAAATTAGAGCCACAAGCATGATAGCTGCTATATATTTATTTTGCATATTTTCTTAAAAGTTTAAGAATAAATGAGGGGAAGAATTTAAAGATCATCAAAAATATTTTTATATTTTGCCGGTATTTGCATTTGCCGACCGGATTTCTTTTTGGATAGCTTTGGCCTCTTCATTCATATGATAGCAGAAAATTTCGCCAGTGCCGATTTCTAATTTTACCACTTCTTCTTCGCTCAGGTTTTCCACGTGTTTGGCTAATGCCCTTAAAGAGTTACCGTGTGCCACCACTAGGACGTTGTACCCACTTTTGATCTCTGGTTCTATATTTTCATCGTAATATTTGGAGACTCTGTCGTACACGTCTTTTAATGACTCGCCTTCGGGTATGTGTACGTCCCAGCCCCTACGAATTTTCTGAAATTCATCTTCACCGATTTCTTTTGCCACCTCCCATTTATTTTTACCAGTGTATATGCCGTAGTGTCTTTCTTTTAGAGCATCGTGATTTTTGTGGGAGAGTGTGTGTAGCCCCAAAACTTCTTTTATATGTTCCCAGGTTTGCTGTGCTCTCACCATTGAGGAGACATGGACTTTGTGCACGGTAATATCTTTGATGGATTCTCCGGCTCTCACCGCTTCATTTTTTCCATCATCATTTAGTTCTACTTCTGTGTGCCCAGTCCAGAGACCTAGCTCGTTCCACTTGGATTTTCCGTGCCTGATTAAGATTAAATATGCCATATCTTTGAAATTAATTCTGTGTAGTCACATTTTTTATAATAATGTAAAAATGATTTTTAGTCTAGTGGGTAAAAGTGGCTTTTGTTGGTCTTTATCAAGATTAATAGCTATTTTTACAAATAGAGCGTATGCTTATATCTTAGTATAAACAGAAAGAAAATATCTATGGATTCGCATAATTCCGCAACCACGAAGCCTCTGTATCGTGGTACGCAGATAGTTTGGTATGTACTTGGTTTTTTGGAGGTTATTTTGGCCTTGAGGTTTGTTTTGAAACTCCTCGCTGCAAACCCAGATGCAGGTTTTAGTAGCTTCGTGTATACGATCAGCCGGCCTTTTGCCGCGCCGTTTTTGAATGTTTTTCATCTTACCAAATTAGAAGGTAGTATTTTTGAGTGGACAACACTTTTAGCTATGTTGATTTATTGGTTGGTGGCTGCTGGTATTAACCAACTTTTTTTCATGAGCAAAACCGTGTCTACTTCTGAGGCTGCTGACAAATTGGATGGTCAAGATAAATAGTTTGATTTTTATTTTTTTAAACAGACAATATTTTTTATGGGACTTATTCTTTGGATCGTGTTTGGTGGCATAGTTGGTTGGGTCGCTTCAATGATAATGAAGACCGACGCTCAGCAGGGGATTCTTTTAAACATAGTTGTTGGGATTGTGGGTGCTGTGATTGGTGGCTGGATTATGCAGATGCTTGGTCAGGGTGGGGTAGGCGGCTTTAATCTTTATAGCTTTTTGGTGGCTGTCTTGGGAGCTATAATTTTGATCTGGATAGTGAAGGCTTTGCGTGGATAAATTTATTGTTAGTATTTGTTTTGAGTGTGCTATACAATACTATTGAGATACTATTGAGTAATTAATAAACATGGTTAAAAAAAGTATGCATAAATATTTGTTTGTTGCCGCTGCGATTTTAGTTTTGGCAGCGGGGTGTAATAGGGGTTCTGATGATGCTAATGTGGTTAGTCCGCCAGCTAAAAGTATTAACCAGTCCATCACTCCTCCGCAAGCAAATAACCAACCTGTCCAGCTTGCCTGGAGAGACGTGGCTTATGGTGAGTTTAAAAATTTGACAGATTGGCAGCTGAAAGATGAGGTTTTAGATTGGGAATTGGTGGATTTAGACAAGACAAAGCTCAAAGATTTTCCAGCGGGTAAAGTTTTTATTTTTTCCAAAGTTTTTAATCAGACACCAATGGATGAGAAGGAAATGCAGGTGGCTGAAATGAGGCAAAAACAGCTCGTGGATTCGGTGAAAGCTACGCTTCAGGTAGATGGTTGGACTTTGACAGCCAGTCCTACTGAAGGGGGTTTTTATCAAGATTTTCTTTACACTAAATTGGGTCACCCTCTAGTATTACAAATTGGCAGTAGGAGTGCTGTGACGGGTGGCATGTATGTAAAAGTAGAATTCTTGTACTAAAGAGTGTCCATATGGCCTAGATATTGAAAGATCAGCACAGGTGTGCGCAAGAGAAATAAAATACCCGAAGCCTTATAAGGCTTCGGGTATTTTAAAATAATTTATTTAGTCTTTCCGTAAATTATCAGCACCAGAGCCGCGGCATAGATAGCCAGATCTTCTACTTCCCATTTTCCGTAGCCCACAAGCATGCTGATGACTGATAGTGCAAAAAAGCAGACTAGGGCAAAAGTGGCAAGGCGGGTGACTTTGCCGCTGATTAAAATTATTCCAAAAATAGTTTCCATGGCGCCCACGCTCAAGATAAAAAGATTATCCGAATACGGAAGTCCGAGTCTTTGCATGAAGTTCCATTTGTGAGTTTGCAAAAAGTACTGCGCAAGTTCTGGATGAAGCAGCTTTTCGGTAAAAGCTAGTACTGCCAAAGACGCTCCCGCGCTGACTCGCAAAATATCTTGCGCCCAAGATTTATATTTAAAAAGCCAATTGTTGTCTTTGGTGTTTTGTAGATAAATAAAAGCCGCAATACCAAACAGCAGAATATTTTCAAGAAATATTTCTATTCCGCTAATTAGACTTACTAATATATATAGTAATATGAGTAGGGTGGCCGCGATTTTTGGATAAAAATTACATATCAGTGCGAGCCCGATGATTATTTGTGCCACCAGCAAAAATACTGAGAATGTAGATTCAGCAGTAAGTGTGGGCACGAGCACGATTTTCCATCCTAGGCTAATAGAGATCAAAAAAAGTCCCACCAGGATTTGAAAAGTTTTGAGGATTTGTTTCTCGTATTTTTGTCCAAAATTTATTAGCCACTTGGGTGAGTGGAGTTTTTTGTCTAGATAGACTGCGATGACAAACCCCACTATTGCCAAAGCTGCCCATACCAACACAGCTGTATCGGTGAGGTGGTAGAATGGGGCCGCGCCTATTTTTTCTGAGACTTCTTTTTCTGGCACAAACCATTTGACATGTGCAGATGCGCTTTGTATCCAGGCTAGGGAAAGGGCGGCTGTGGCAAAAAATCCACGATAAAAATTTTTCATAAGTATATTATATAACAATTTTTCAGATTGGCGGTGTTCGGCATTGTTGATGAGAATATAGTATAATAGATTTATGGAAATGCAAATACCTATTTACGAAACAGAAAATTTTTATATTCAAGCTGCCAAAAGGCCTTTTATTGATAGGGCTGAGGGTGGGCATGTGTATATTTTTCCTAAAATTACACTCAGAGATCGTACTCTACTTTCTCCTTCGCTTGCCATAGAATACATGAAATTATCTATGGTGGTGGGGGAGGCGCTCAAGTCGGCTATGGCGAGACGTGGAGTGGATATAGGTTTAGTGAATTATCAAGATATGGGCAACTGGGGTGTTTTTAAACCAGAGGGTCCCACGCTTCATATGCAAGTTTATGGCCGTGCTACCACTGCCGTGATTCAAAAATACGGAGATGCTGTATATTTGCCACACAGGGAAACCGGGTTTTATGATAATTTTCAACCGCTAAACGAAAAAGATATAAAAGAAATTAGGGTGGACATTGAAAACTTGCTCCAAAGTGAAAAATATAAAAATAGCTGGAGTGAATAATTCGGAAGCTCTTTTTTTGTCCTCAAAAAATATGTTGAATAATTAAAGACATTACGAAAGTAATGTCTTTAATGTTTTTAGAGATAAATTTAGTAGCAATAAAACTTACCTGTGCGGCTAACAATTTTAAATTTACATTTCTTCTGGCCCAGAAGCTGATTCTAGTTTTTTGAATTCAGGTGGGGTGATGAAATTACCCTCATCGTTTTTTGTGAGAGGGAGGACCTCATAAACCGCATCTGTGTTCAATGGTCCGTAAATATGTGGAAATATCCCAGCCCTTCCACTTAGCGCACCCTCATGTTTGACTGGGGATTTAATTTTACTTTCGTCTATCAAAAGCAAAACCAGATTTTCTCTGTCAGCAAATTTTCTGTTTACTATTTCCATTGTTTGGTGGGGGAACGAGCAGTGAATAAATCCAACTTCTTCTAGTGTGGTATCTAGGGTGGACTGCAAGTATTCTCCAGCGAGGATAGATCTTTCCCAAACGTCTTTATTTGAAATTGCTACTATGGTAATCATAAAACTAGCTCTCGTTAATGTGTTTGTGTTGCTGTGCAAACCATGGTGGACTACTTGAAACTACTAGTTTAAGGGCTTCTCCTTGTATCCAATATTTGTCACCGGGGGAAATGACCATCATATCTCCTTCCGCAATGTCCGTAACCTCATTATTCAAATAAACTTGACCAGAACCTGACTCCACATACCACACTTGTTCAATTTCAGTGTCAACATCAAAACCTTCAGATGGATATCTGCCATTTATTAACGACACACCAACTGATAGATTTTTAAAACTGGCGGGGTATTCTGTAAATACCGACACGCTATGCTCCTCCACCTTCTTAGTATCTGATTTTTTTATTATTTCCGACATAAGTATGTGTTTCATTATTACAATCACAAAGGATGTCTTACTTCATCAGTGATAGCTGTTAAAATATTTTGTAAGCTAGCCTGTTGTTTATTTGGAATAACATTCTATTATCCATTCAATGCCGTATTTGTCGCGAAACATGCCAGCGTAGGAGCCCCAAGGACCCATACCCATAGGTCCTTCTATTTCTCCTCCAATAGATAGACCTTCAAATAATTTATCTGCCTCTTCCTTGCTCTCAGTTGTTATGGAAATTTTGCTTCTGTTTTCTCGCTCGTTTACTTTGCCCATAAATTCTGGGACATCGTTTCCGACCAATAAATTATTTTGTCCGATAGGTAGGGCAATGTACATGATTTTTTCCGCCTCATTTTCTGGTACAGGAAACTCAGCACTTGCAAGGTCTTTGAATCTTACAATTTTTGTAAACTCTAGGCCTCCGCCAGAGGCGTATCCGTCTCTGGCGGAAAAAACTGATTTGTAAAAATTAAATGCTTCTTCCGCATTACCATTAAAGTTAATCCAAGGATTTATTGTTGTCATATTTAGATTAGTTAAATTAGATTATTGTCAACAATCGCAAGGCTACCTCGCACCTGCAATATACCTATTTTGCATTGTTGATATTGTTCATAATGGCATTGTACCACTTCCATCCATCTATGAGTTACTCATGGTCCGATTTAGTAATTTTATTATCTTTGCCATTACGTCCTTTGATTCTTAATAAGGCATGTATAGTGGCTAAATAAAAATAAAACATCCAGCTATACCAAATATCCCTATCGTAATTTATTTTTTGTTTATCATTAGCGTGTCTGATCGAGAAGTTATTTGCGATATTGAATAAATCATCATTGTCTTTATTGTATAAGAAGATTTTGATTTCACTTTTTAATATCTCTAAAATATCCGCAAGTTCCCTAATCGCAATTCTTCTATTTTCAAGGTCTGATCTGGATTCGCGATATTTCTGAATTGCTAAGTCAATTTTAGTCTTAATCTCGTCCCTGTCTGTGGGAACCACTGCTTCGTAGATGTTTGATAAGCCGCTTTCGTCTTTAACTAAAACTAAACCGTCAAAAGAAATCTGAAAACCCGCTTTGTACTCAGAAAGTATTTCATTCAAGCTTCTACAATATTCTGCGATACCGAGATTCTTGTCAAAGTCCTTATAATGCCATCCACATGATCCATACGAATGATAATTGCCAGTCTCTCTATTTGGCTCAGAAACATGGTCATATAAAAATTCTATTATATCAAACAGGTCATCTTCAGAATAGTTTTTTATATTTTCTTTTATTGGCCAAATGTTATCTTTTCTAAGCAGTCTAAATATTTGCGCCCCAACATTTTCACCTAACCATACACCCAATTTCCTTCGTTGCCTGTATCAATGCATCCATAACCAAAGTATTCCTGAAAATATCCCCTGTTCTCAAGTTCAGAATATAAATCCGAGAATAACTTTTTAAAAACATCCAAGTCAAAACCAGAAAAATTTTTATTTTTACCAGTTCTTACTGAATAGTATTGTTTAAACATGCAGCTTTACAATTTTTGTTCTTATGGATTCCTTATTCGCAGTTTGCCTCCTCATGGGTTATCAAAATCTTCTTAGTTTGCAGATATGGGCATGATGCCGTGAATCGCTACTCCGCCAGTGTTCATAATATTTGACGCCCAAGTTACAACCATTCCAATTATCGCATCTTTATTGTTTAACGTGTCAAGATTATCTTTTGTTGGGGGACTTTGTTGGTGTGTGTTTGGTCTTCATTAAAGACCAGGTGTTTATCTGTTTGTATTCTTCAGTTGACTTGAGTCAAAGACCTTTCTATTTACACCATAAGTATACACCGATAAA
>CAZGEB010000032.1:1791-7251 GCA_964524915.1 uncultured Candidatus Saccharibacteria bacterium | reverse complement strand
AGGAATCAGAAAAGATGATGGTCCCGGACGAAGAAGGATTCAAAAAAGAAAGAGCTGAAAATATTGAATTTTATCAGGCAATAAATGAGTGGTTAGAGAAAATGCGGCTGTCTTAGTGCCTGCCCTTGTCCAAGTGGAGGTTAGGAGGAGGGGTTCCCGTCCTCTCTCCTATCAAGGAGAGAGCTAGACGGTGGTGGACACGCTGAAGTAGAGATTCAGCAAAAAGATGCGGTGAGGCAGAGTTTTTTAAAGAGTTTGAAAATAAAAATTCTAAGAATTTGGAATAACGAAATAGATGAAAATATTGATGGAGTACTTGAAAAGATTTATAGTTTAATACAAAATCAACCTCTCCCTAACCCTCCCCTTGCTAGGGGAGGGGAACCGGACCACCTGCTAGTAAAATACCCACCGCATGCCCAGAGGCATGCCCAGCGCAAGACAAACTCTCTCACAGAAAGGCAACAGATGAGCCCACTTGTGGCTTACTCCCCCTAAGACAGGGGAGGCTGTGAGGGGTACGATAACAAAGACATACAACATGCATTCAATCACGCCAATATGACAAATTTAATAGGAAATGAAAACCCAGCACATTCCGTACACCAAGCTCCGGATATACAAAATCAGGAACCCGGCCAAGCAAAAATTGGAGGGGTCGCCGCAAGCAGGAGAGAAGTTATCGGACAAAGATATGATATATCTCCAGAAGAAGCTGCAACATACAAGCTTTTATTAAAGGAACAAGTAGAAAGTCTGCCTGAAAATATTGACCTCGAACAGCTTGCCGATTTATTTGATACCATTTTTAAAAATAAAATTCATGACTTATTCTTAGACAGCATGGCCGGCAAAGCTGCAGAAAGCATATCATATTATTTACCATCAGAAGCATCAAAAGGTCTAAAATTACTGTTGAGGAGAATTAAATTGCAGGTAAGCGGACAAGCTCGCTGTTTTCGTACATTTAAAGATCTCTACGATTCTCTTATGATGAAACAGGATATTTTTAATCAATACCATTTAGACAGCAAGGGGGTCGCGAAAATGTTTAAGGCGGAATTAAAATCACACCTTTCCAAAAATGAATAACCTTCTAGAAAACCTAAATGAAGAGCAGCTATCTGCCGTAACTCACACAGGTGGACCGCTTTTGATTATCGCTGGAGCTGGAACGGGAAAAACCACGGTCATCACCCGTAGGATTGCCTGGTTAATTGAACAAAATTTGTGCAAAACAGACGAAGTCTTGGCACTCACATTTACCGACAAAGCAGCCACAGAAATGCAGGAGCGCCTGGATGTACTTTTGCCCCTCGGACAATTTGATACTTGGATTTCCACTTTCCATAGTTTTTGCCAAAGAATTTTAGAACAAAATGCTTTGGACATTGGACTACCCAATGATTTTAAACTACTAGGCGCCACTCAAACCTGGATGTTGGTTTATAAAAATTTTGAAAGATTCAGCCTAGACTACTACAAGCCCATCGGTAATCCTCATAAATTTATAGATGCACTTCTGCAACATTTCTCTAGATGCAAAGATGAAGTGGTAACGCCAGAGGACTATTTAAATTATGCGGAAGAATTAAAATTAAATTTAGATAATCCCGACTTCGCTAAAGCTTCCAACTTCGTCCCGTTGGGGACTTCGTCGGATGAGTCGTCGGGCAAGCCTGACTTTGTTAGTGTGTCATCCCGACCAGAGTCGGGCCTTGACGACGGAGTGGAGGGATCCCTCCCTCGTCAAAATTTCTCGGGACAAGTCGGTTCGCAAAGCCTCACTCGGGATGACAAAGACATTGATATTACTGAAATTAAACGCGTCACAGAACTGGCAAACGCTTACCACACCTACCAGCAAATCCTCTTAGAAGAAGACGCTTTGGACTTTGGTGACCTGGTAAATTACACCCTAAAGCTTTTTCAAGAAAGGCCGAACATTTTAAAATATTACCAAAATAAATTTAAATATATTTTGGTGGATGAATTCCAGGATACCAATGCGGCACAGTACGAGCTGGTCCGCCTGCTTACGCAGGGTGAAGTTACGAGTTACGAGTTACACCTGCCCGCCCGTACGGCTGGAGTTGCGAACAAACCAGAAACTCGCAATTCAAAACCCGCAATTTGCAACCTAACTGTCGTAGGTGACGACAACCAAGCTATCTACAAATTCCGCGGTGCAAGTGTTTCAAACATCTTGAGATTCAAGGAAGATTTTCCAAGTGCAAAAAATATTACACTCAACACAAACTACAGATCTTCTCAAGCCATCCTGGACCTAGCTTATAATTTTATTCAGCACAACAACCCCAATACCCTGGAAGTGAAGCTAGGAATAAATAAAAAACTGATTAATCCGAGCAAAACTGCAGGTGAAGGCAAAATCCAAGTTTTGGAAGGCAAAGACTTAACCGAAGAAATAAACTTGGTGGTAAAAAATATTTTAGCCCTCAAAAAAGAAAATCCAGGGGCTTCGTGGAGCGACTTTGCAATTTTGATGCGTTCAAATTCTGCTAGCCGTGATATTTTGCCGCGTCTAGAAGCTGCTGGCGTCCCTTATACGTACCTTTCCAACACCGGACTATACAAAAAGACTATCATAGCTGGCATTATTAATTACTTAAAATTACTTGATAATTACCATGAGTCATCCGCCCTCTACAAAGTTTTTAATTTTCCGAAATTTCACCTGCCCGCAGAAGACATAGCCAGCGCCACACAATTCACATCCAGAAAAACTATTTCTTTGTACGAAGCCCTAAAAGATCAAGAATTTTTAGAAAAAATACAAGAAGATAGTCAACAAAAAATCCAAACACTGCTTGGGCTTTTAAATACTCACTCAGAGCTTGCCAAAGAAAAAACCATAGTTGAAATATTTGTCCAAATTATCAAAGACTTGGATTTCGGTAAAATGCTCTCCGAAGAAACTTTGGAAAATGCACAAAACAGAGAACTCTTGGAGCAATTTTACAAAAAAATAGAAACTTTTGAACAAGAAAATACCGATAAAACTCTGAAAGGTTTTATGGAATACCTCAGCCTAGAAGAAAAAGCAGGCGAGGAGGGTAAAATAAATTTTGACGCAGAAAATGGGCCTGAAAGCTTAAAGGTCATGACAGTACATGGATCCAAAGGCTTAGAATTTGAAAATGTATTTTTGGTAGGCATGGTAGACCAAAGATTCCCAACCCGTGCCAAAAAAGACGCCATAGAGCTACCAGAGAGCCTTATTAAGGATATTTTGCCGGATGGCGATTTTCACCTGCAAGAAGAGCGCAGACTTTTCTACGTGGCCTGTACTCGTGCCAAGAAAAATCTTTTCTTCTCTTGGAGCAGTGATTACGGTGGAGCTAGAGGAAAAAAGCCAAGTATTTTCTTGGTGGAAGCTGGATTACTACCCAGCGATAAAATAAGCAAGGCCACTGGAAAAGTAGTTTTGCAAGCACAAACTACACATCCCAAAAAGCAAATTTACAAAATCTTACCAACTTCTTTTTCTTACAGTGCTATCAAGTCGTTTTTGCAATGTCCTTTGGAATACAAATACAATTATTATTTAAAACTACCGCAAGCTGGCAGCCCTTATTTCAGCTTTGGGCAAACCATTCACAAAGTTTTTGAAAAATATTTACTGGAATACAAAAAAAGATTAGACAAGCCCTCAGTAGACCTTTTTGGGGAGAGAACGAAAGAAAACCTCTTGCCCGATTTTAATTATTTAGAAAAACTATACCAAGAACACTGGGTGGATGAATGGTATTTAAACAAAAAACAAAAAGCAGAATACCGAAAAAAAGGCGAGGAATTACTAAAAGTATTTTACGAAAAAACTCAAAAAGAACCACCAAAAGTTAAATACATAGAAAAGTTTTTCAAACTAAAAATGGCAGAGTTTGAGTTTGTGGGAAAAATAGACAGGGCAGATGAAACCCCCGAAGGTTTGAAAATTATTGACTATAAAACTGGCAAGCCACCAAAAACCAAAAGTGATGAAGACACAGACCAACTGCGCATCTATCAGCTTGCTGCAAGAGATTTCCTCAAAGAAAAAACTCAAGCCTTGGCGTACTGGTATCTAGAAGGGGACACCTGGAAAGAAGTAGAAACAGCCACGCCAGATGAAATGCTTCACCTAGAAGAACACTTGCTAGACACCATGAAAAAGATCACAGAAGCAGTAAAATTTGACTTATTTGCCGAAATTCATCATAATAGTAAGCAGCACATATGTAATTTTGAAGGATGGGAATAAAAAATAGCTTATCTTTAAAATTAATTACTAACATTGTTATATGAATAGGCACAAATATAGATCAGACGGGGGCTGGAACAGCGGTCAGGCTGCACATACAATACAATCTGTCTACAAAGAAGCTTTGAAAACAATAAAAGGTGAAAGCAGAATGGCTGAAATGACAGACAAGATAGTCATATGCACCTCATGTAAAGAGGGGGGGCGAAAACCTACCCATCGTGTTAAAAAAGATGCAAAAACTTGTCCCGTTTGCGGTCATGAAATAGCTTAATAAATAAATGTCTTATGGGTAAAGTTTTACAATTTCCTGGGACAGAAAAGCCAGTTGTCGCCGAGTTGTATGATCCAAATAATGAATTACCTGACCTAATAGCTGAAGTCATTAGCAATGAAGCAAAAAAAGATCTAGAGACAAAAAACGACCTTGCAAGAGTAAGGCTTGAGCTGAAACACAGAGTCAAGAATCATAATACACAGCAAGACTGGGCAGCCCTAGGACAATTTGACCAGATTACAGGATCATTTATCAAAGGATAAGCAAAAAATACATCCGTGACAAACCCCTTCTCAAAAACAGATCCTATAATGTTTGCTTTGGCGAAAAAGTATCCGGTTAAACCACACCGTAGACCAACCGAGGATAGGTTTGAGTATTTGGCGCACACCATTTTATACCAGCAGCTGTCTACAAAGGCAGCAGTGGTGATAAGCAGGAAGTTTTCAGCATTATTCAACCCCCTCCCTAGCCCTCCCCACAAGGGGGAGGGAACAGAAGAGACACGTCACGCCAAAAATAATATATTCCCGACGCCAGAAAAGATATTGGCAATGGAAGATGGGACTTTGCGTAGTGTTGGTATTTCTTGGGCAAAAGTAAAATATATAAAAGATTTAGCATCCAAAGTTCATAACCAAGAAATTAATTTGGCAAATCTTCACAAACTTTCCGACGAAGCAGTTATTGCAGAGCTTACAAAAGTCAAAGGCATAGGCAGGTGGACAGCAGAAATGTTTCTGATGTCAGCTTTGGCGCGACCAGATATATTTTCTTTTGGTGATTTGGGCCTACAAACCGCTATTAAAAAAGCCTACGGGTTTAAAAAACTCCCCAGCAAGCTCACAATGGAACGCTTGAGCAAAAAATGGTCACCCCACAAAACTCTAGCGGCACGCATTCTTTGGGCGAGTTTAGA
>CAZGEB010000032.1:0-1691 GCA_964524915.1 uncultured Candidatus Saccharibacteria bacterium | reverse complement strand
CTTTGGGCGAGTTTAGACAACGAATAAACCAAGACAATACAAAAAAACAAAATTAAGCGGACACTGCCTTCATATGGTATAATAAGCTTGTGAATATCAGGAAATTATCCAAAGATTTTTTTTATCTCAGCCTGATGGTTTTTGTTTTTGTTTGTTCTGTAATTAGCCTGTTTTGGATATTTACCAGTACCACCCCAAATTCCATAATTCTAGAAATTTTAGCCTTTGTGGTTATCACCACGACAGTGTTTTGTGGGTGTTATATTTTTGGTAGCCTAGGCAGAAAAGTATTCCAGAGGCAACCAGAGTCAGAAGAACAACGAGTAGAAATTTTTCGCCAAAGCTTTCAAATTAGCTTGCTAGTTTTCATTTTGATACTTTTAGAAAAATTACACATTTTAAATTTTTGGATCAGTATAGAATTACTCGTACTTTTTATCTCTTGGGAGTATTTAGTTCCAACCTTTATTAAAAATAAGTCAAAATAAAATGCCGGGAACGACGACGGAAAATTCACCTCAATTGATTTTCACGGTCATGCCAAAAATCAACAGCAAGACCATAAGTGAAACCAATGACCATCCACAAACAGTTGTGGAGAATTTACCTACTCCAACCACAAACAACCCAACAACAGCACAGCCATATCAAAAAATAACTCCGGAAAAAATTAGCGGGGAATGGAAACAAAGTTTTTTAAAAATACTAAAAACAGTAGCCATTTCTTTAATTTCAGTTATCCTGGCTGGAGGATTTTTGGCTTTGGGGTATTACGGATGGAATTGGTGGAAAAACAGCCGCCCACAAGAAAGCTCAGCCAGCCAAGATGTAAATAAAGCAGACCAACCTAAAGATCAAGAAACTACAGAAGAAACACCGCCCCAAGACGCGGAATATACTAAATGGTTGGAAAAATATTTTAGTGCAAACGAATGTAGTAACCAAAATCTCTGCGGCCTGGCAGCTGATCCAGACAATGACGGACTGGGCAATATTGCAGAAATCAGTAAACAAACCGACCCAAACAACCCAGATAGTGATGGGGATGGACTAAGCGATGGAGATGAGGTGAATATTTTTTCTAGTGATCCTCTAAACCCCAAAACTGCAAACAACCCCAAATACAATGATGCTGATTTCGCCAAAGGGGGATACAGTCTCAAACAAAAAGATACGCCACTCACAGAAGAAGAACTTGCTTCTATAGGCACGAAAATTAAACAGTTTGGATTACACAACCCATCCGTAAGAACCCTCTTAGGATTTTTGGAAAAATATGGCGCAGGCAAAGATGAAGCCCCCCAAAGTGATATAGACAATAGCCCAGAAGCGAGGCTCAGCCGAGACACAACTAGACTTGATACTGTCAAAAAGATTGGAATAGCCCTATATAAACATTTTCAAGAAATTGGCACCTACCCAGAAGGCAATTCTTTTGCTGATATGATAAATGCGGTAAAAAACTACAATCCAAGCATTATCAACGCCAAAGATCCGATTAACCAAAGACCCTTTGTTTACTATTATGCTGGAAGCACAGGCGGAAAATCTTTTCAAATAACTTACCAAAGCGAAACTCAAAACCAGCTAATTCGTTATGGTACTGTGCAGGCAGCTAGAGATGCTAGGCTTGAAACTACTCAAGCATCCGACGAAAAAAGAATAGTTGACCTAGAAGACATCAGACAAGC
>CAZGEB010000031.1:3544-7604 GCA_964524915.1 uncultured Candidatus Saccharibacteria bacterium | reverse complement strand
TGAAAAATGAAATAAACCAGTGGGCAATCACTGGTTTGGTTTTGGTTTTAAAACCCTCCAAAACAAGCATTTTGTTTTGGTTTGTGGGTTTTTAATTTGAGCCTGTCATTGCGAGCGATGCTCTGGGAGCGCGGCAATCCAGCAAATAAATCTGCTTCCCACCAAAGGTTGGTAGGCGTCGCATCCGCCAGCTGGCGGACTTCTCGCAATGACAAGAAATTTTGAATTTTGTTCTGCCAAACTGGGCGTTCCAGTTGGCAGAATTGTTTGTTTACGGGCTGAATTATCGCACAGAGAGAGATTTGTCAAGGTTTGTATGGAAAAAAGCTTTTAAATAAGGACATTGTTGTCATCCCGACCGAGTCCGCGAGTGGAGGGATCCCTCCACTCCTCACAAAGCTTCGTCGGTCGGGATGACAAGAATGGGTGTTCCTGTCATGCAACTAGGAAGTTGGCAGCATTTGACAAAGATGTGAATTTGTACTAAAATAGTGGAAGTATTGTAAAAACCAATTTATACTCTTTTGGCCATATTTTGTACCTTGTTTACCTGTGAGTTTTGTATTAAACTTTAAAGTGAATGGGGTGTAGGCTTTGGGGGTGTATACCAAAAAACCGTAACAAAAACTCTGCTTTATTTTCATAAAAAATAAGAGCTTTTGTTACGGTTTGTTTTTTAGAAAAATCAATTTATAATTGTTATGTTGTCATCCCGTACAAGAAAGTCCACCGGCTGGCGGAGGCGAGCGCGATACGCCTGCCCGCCTTTGGAGGGGGATCTTTACAAGGAAGCAAGATCGTTGAGTTTCCATATTCTGTTAAAGGGATCAAAGATTCCGTGTCGTGGCACGGAATGACAGGAATAAGAATTAAGAATTGCGATGATTAAAGATATTAGAATTTACTATAGAACTAAATAAGCATAATATTATATGATGAAAATATTTAAGCAAACTAGAGCTTCCAAAACCATTGCACTGGTGTTTTTGGTGGCGGCTTTTTCTTTGGCAGTAGTCCAAACATCTTTTGGTGCTGTCAATGGCGGTTCTAATCCATTTAGTAATGGCAGGACTCGCGCTACAGTGGCAAATATGGGCGTGTATCCATCTGAGCTCCCAGGTCAGTCTGGTGATTATGGTAATAATCAAGTGGCTTCAACTGGAGTGGTTTCTACTACTCCAGTGGGAGTGTCTTATACTATTACCTGTGACGCTCAAGGAAATGTTCCAGCAGATAAAGTTAAAGAGTACATTTCCAAAGGCTATATTCAAGTATCTGTGAGTGGCGGCAATGCTACTATAGTAAACAAAACCAATTGTAAGCTTCCTGTATCTCTAGCTTCTTACAAAATGTTTGATAGTCAGCTTGGTACGCAAGTGCTTTCAGATTACACCTCTACTTCTTTTGTGGCAGCTGGTACTTCTCAAGTAATGTTTGTGAGGTTGCCTAGTTGTATGGCGCAGGTGGATTTGTATTACGGTGATGCAGTAAAGCAATTGGATAATGCCAATAGTGCTCAAGGCAAAACTTTGGCTTGGGATTTTTATCAAAATAGTGGTGTGGGTAGAGAAAACCCAGTAGGACCTCTTTGTGGCAATACTTCTGTAACTCCTCGCATTACCACTACAACTGTTACACCTTGTGTGCCGACAAATACTGTTATGACCGCAGAAGAGCTTTACAGGGCTATTGGTAATGGACGCCAGATTGATTTCGGTAGTGTCGTGGTGGATACCAGTGCCAACAAGGCTACTGTGACTATCAAAAATTACACAGATAAGATCGCCGAGATCTCTCTTTCCTCTTATCAGGTTTTTGATAGTTTTCTTTCGCACCAACAGTTTTATAATGGTACTGGCATAGTTTCTGTGCCTGGTTGCGGTGAAAAGACTTTGACTGTGCAGCTTCCAAATTGTTTTGCTCAGATAGACTTGTGGTCTGGTTTGCATCCTAGGACTTTGCTGGATACCAATCCATATGTTTATCCAAATGTGCCTTTTGTAATCAACTTTGGTTACAGTAGAGCCAACAATTTTTGTGGCAATACCCCAGGGCTTTCTGTAGAAAAAACTGGCCCTGGAACCTTGTCTCGTGGAGATACTTACTCTTATGATCTAAAAGTCAAAAACACAGGCAATGTAAATTTGCAAAATGTGGTCGTTACAGACATGGTGCCAAACCAGACTACATATGCCCGTGCTGATATTTCTACTTGCAGTCTTGTAAATAACTCCACGTTAGTTAATTGTGATTTGGGTGAGATCGCAGTGGGGCAATTTAAAACCATCAAGCTTTATTTCAAAGTCAGTCCGTCTGCTGTTTGTGAATCCAATATTTACAACACAGCCAAGGCAAAGGCCACAAATATTTCCGAAGTCTCTAGTAACCAGGTGATAACTCGTGTAGTTTGTGATAATCCTTGTGTTTACAATTGCAATCCTCAAACTCGCGTGACTTTGCAAAAGCAAGTAAGAAATGTGACTCGTTCTACTGGCTTTGCTGATTATGTCACAGCTTCTTCGGGCGATACTCTAGAATACCGCATTGTAGCTACAAACGAAGGCAATACTGAAGTCACTAATTTGAATTTCACCGACGTCTTCAATAATTCTAGTCTAGTAAATAATTTCAGAAATTTGTATGTATCTACTAGCTACTCTGGAAATTTAAATTCTGGTAGTCAGCTTTTTGTGGCAAGGCTTTTGCCAGGGCAGTCTCATGCCATTACCTATAACTACACAGTAGTGTCTACTGCTCCAACCACATTTAATTTCTGCAACTCTATCACTTTGAATGGCAGTACATTTTCTACTTTGCAAGATACAGCTTGTGTGCAAGGAAATACTCAAGGTAGTAATGTGTTCTTGAATTTGTCCAAGCGGGCTTTCAATGACACTCAAAACAGAGATGCTGTTCTTACTCCTGCCAAGTCCGAAGATTATATCACTTACTTCTTACGTGTTAGCAATACTGGCAATTCCGACGCAACTAGTTTTGTGGTTCAAGATGACTTGTCTGGCGTGCTTCCTTTGGCCGATATGGTGGATTTGAAGGGTGGTAGTCTAAATGGTCAAGTGATTTCTTATCCTGCTGTGACTGTACCAGCTGGTGGCTTTATAGAAAAGTCATTTAGAGTGCGGGTGAAGGCTTTCTTGCCAAATTACAGTTTTGTAATGCGCAATGTTTATGGCAATCAGATTGATATTCCTATCAATCCAAAACCTCCTGTGACTCCTCCAAAAACTGGTGGTATGACTTCTGCTGTAACAGCTTCAGGCTTTGGTGGGATTTTCGCTGCTGGCTTCGCGCTTTTGCAGAGAAGAAGGAAAGTTAGGGTTTAGAAAGTCTATTGATTAAATTCAAACAATTATGGAAAATATGAACATGGAAAGTGTTATGGAGTTGATTGAGTCTAGTGGGGGGCGTTATGTGGTGCTGGATTTTGCCAATAAAAGATTGGGAGTTGCCAGTGAGATGCCTACGAAGGGCGAGTTGGGAGAATCTGATATTGTTGTTGATATGCAGTCTACAGATGGCCCACAAAGATTATATACTTCCCTTGAGCTTTTGAGCTTGGCAGGTAACACATTTGAGCCTTTTCCTAATTCTGATTCGCGCTAAATAGTTGTCAAAAAAAGAACTTCCTTTGCGGGAGGTTCTTTTTTAGTTTTTGGTAAGATATATTACATTTTAGATTATGTCATTCTGGCCTCTCGCAGATCCCGCGAAGCTTGCTTTGACTCTCGTGGCTCTTTAGTGAAGTGGATAGCGTAGCTGGGCAGGGCCGAAATCCAGTGCATTTTGGGTATTTAAATTTCATTATTGTAATATTGGGGGTTGCGGGTAATATTTTTAAGACATGGATCCCCGCCTCCCGCCTGCCACAGACTGGTACTGGCGGGCAGGTCGCGGGGATGACAGGAGGGGGCGGGGATGACAGGAAGGGGGCGAGAATACCCTGTTTGTCATTGCGAGGAGTGAGTCCGCCAGCTGGCGGATGCGACGCCTGCCCACCTTTGGTGGGAAGTAATCCAGTGTTGTTTGTGGAATAACTGGATCC
>CAZGEB010000031.1:0-3444 GCA_964524915.1 uncultured Candidatus Saccharibacteria bacterium | reverse complement strand
TGGGTTTGGTATTCACCTTGGTTTTTTGGAAATTATTTTCCTAAAAGTGACAAAAAAGCATCTATAGAAGGGGTCGCCAGAAATCAAACTTTGTTTGTGATTGCTTGGCTAGTTACTGCCTATGTTTTGTCTTGGGTGGTGGGGTACCTGAAGGTTTTTACAGTGGATAACGCTATAGTTTTGGGGTTGTGGTTGTCTTTGGGCTTTGTTTGGGGTTTGCAGTTTCCAAGTTTCGTTACAGAAAAAAGGTCTTTTAGGTATTATTTTATACACAGTAGTTATTCTAGTTTGGGTTTGATTCTCGCCTGCATTATTTTGGCGGTGTGGAGGTAGGTTTTATTTTCTATAGATTTTGAAGAAATAGTCTTTAAAATATAAGGGGATGGATTCCATCCGCCTCAGGCGGACCGCGTCCGCCCAAAGCGGCGGACTTGTAGAAACTGGAATGACATACAAAATACAATAAAAAAAATCTGCCCCGAAGTCACACCGGGACAGATTTTTTGTGTCTGTTTTCTGATTACTACTTTCTTATTTCTTGATTCTCGCGGCCATTCTGGCGGGCTTGGTTTTGGTGCGAATACAAGAAGCGCAGGCTTTGGTGCGACCACCAGATTCTGTCCTGGTCCATTGTAGGTTGGGCTGTAGTCTGGTGATGGTGCCCTGCATACTATGGCTTCTTTTGATGGTGCGGCTGTAGGTTTTTCCGCACAAATTACACATTCTTGGCATAAATTAGTAGGTTGTAAGTTGGTAAGTAGTAAGTTGTAAAGCGAGGCTTGATCAATCTCACTTACTACCCGCATACATATGATTATTATTATTTACTAGTCAAGCATAACATAAATTGCTATACTATGCAAGTATGGATTCTATAATAACATTAGCGGTTTTGGTGTTTTCAGCTATTGTCCATGAGGTTATGCATGGGGTAGTAGCCGAGTATTTTGGCGATGATACAGCCAGGCGTGCGGGTAGAATTACCCTAAATCCTTTACCACATATTGACCCGATTTGGTCTGTGGCTTTGCCATTACTGCTTTTGCTTTCCGGAAGCCCCATAGTTTTTGGAGCAGCCAAGCCTGTGCCAGTAGACTTTGCAAATTTTAGAAAACGCCGTTTGGGGATGGCTGCTGTATCTTTGGCCGGACCTTTTTCTAACTTCGCCTTGGCAGTAATAGGCGCTTTGATTCTAAAATTTGGACTAGCAGTCGGGTTTGCTTACCCGGTGATTTTAAAATTCACCATTATCAATATAGTTTTGGGGGTGTTTAATCTTTTGCCGATTCCGCCTTTGGATGGTAGCAAAGTTTTGGCTTCTTTGGGTGGGAGAGCTTGGTCGGACAGCATACTGGCCATGGATAGACTGGGCATGCTTTTGGTTTTGGTTTTTTTGATGTTTGGCTGGTTGGATAAAATACTTTTTCCAGTGATCCAAGTATTCTTTAAAGTTTTTCAATTGGGGTAGGTGCATACCTTCCTTATACCTTATACCTTATACCTTATACCTTATAGCTTATAGCTTATAGCTTATAGCTTATAGCTTGTGAATTGTGGTATACTTTAAGTAAGGTTTAGACAAAATATCTTGCTTACTGTGAGTGATATAAAAATTCAAGGAAAAATAAATAATATCAAGAAAACTGCTATTGCTTCCCTGGTAATTTTTTTGGGCAGTTTTTTCTATGGTGTTTTTGGTTTTGGGACATTGGCAGCCAAGGCTGCTGCACCAGCCTTGGAAGTAAAAGATATACATTTGCAAACTCAACTTTCTGCTGTCAAAGATGGAGCTTATAATGTAGAAATTAGTTTGGCTGGTCCAGAAGAGCTCAAGGTGGGTGATGTGGTAAGTTTTGGGGCTAGAAGTGTGGATACTATAAAAAGTTTTGGCATAGGCTGGCTAGATAGTAGCCAGATTGGTGGTCAATGTGAGGGGATAGTTGGCACTACCGCCCAGACCTCGCCGGTAGCTTCGGTCGCTGGTGGGTCGGAACAGAAAGCAGAAAGCAGTACAGCAGGACAAGGAACAACAGCAGATGGCGGTGAGGCTAGTATAGGCAACAAGCAGCAAGCGACAAGTGGAGTAGTCAGTGATTCACAATCAGTAAATAGTGGTGAACCTGTGGCCACAAAACAAGCTTCAAATATTTCTGCTTTTCAGTGTGATGGCGCTGCGTTTTTTGCTTTATCACAAAAAGAAATCAAAACGGGTGAGCCGATCAAACAAGCTTTTGGGGTAAATGGGCTGAGTCAAGAACTGGCGAAAAAAGGAGATGTGGTTGTGGCGGTGGTGGAAACTTCTGCTGGAAAAAAATGGGCTTGGGTAAATACTGTAGAAGGCCCGGACGGTAAGGCGGTTTTGGCGCATGACGGAAGTGTTTTAAGCGGGTTTTGCTTGATCGGTGGTATTCTTACTGCTGGCTCTGCCATTCCTGGGCAGGCGGTTTGCGAGGCTGGTGCTCAGGTTATTACCGATGTGGCCTTTAAAGCTATAAATTCTGTGATGGCTGGTATTATTGGTACTTTTAATGAATTTTTATACGCACTTTTTTCAGTTTTTATTGCCCCTAGTTTGGAAGCTTTGTTGTCTATAAAAACTTACAAAGACGGTTTTGCTGCTCCGATTTTTCCTGCTTGGAAAGTTTTGCGCAATTTGTCCAATATTTTATTCATCTTAGCTATTTTGGGAATTGGTCTTTCTACGCTTTTCCGTGTAGGTGGATGGAAAGCCAAGGACATGCTGGTGAATTTGATTATTGGTGCAATTTTGATTAATTTTAGTTTGGTTATAGCCCAGCTAGTTTTGGGCGTGGCGGACACTTTGCAGGCACAATTTATGCCCGCGGATAGTGGGGCGATTCGGTATTTGGGGGCAGAACTGATGATTAAGGGTAAGGGGTTGAGTATTATCAACAGCGCCAACCCTGAAAATCACTTACTTAATCAAAACTGGCCATCAGATATTAATTTTGGATCTTTTGACGCTACCGTCAAGCTTTTGATTGGTTTTGTTTTGACTTTTGGATCTTTCATAGCTTTTGGGGCTTTGTGGTTTTTTATTTTGATTAGAACTTTGTTTTTGTGGGTGTTTTTACTAGCTTCGCCTCTTGCTTATGCTGGCATGGCAATGCCGCTTACTCGTAAAGCCACTACTTCTAGATGGTGGAGTGGGTTTATTGGCTATGCTTTCATGACTCCTGTGGTGGCTTTCATGATCAATTTGACTGCCCTTATCGCCAAAAATCAAAAAAATGTGATTTATGATTTGTCTAATGATCAATTTGGTTTTATATCACAGTCTTTCAAAACCGTTATGTACGCCATAATGAGCCAGGTGATCGTGATTGGTTTTCTTTTCATGGCTATAAAGGCGGCTTCTTGGATGAAGCTTGAAAGTGGCGAATATGTGAAGAAGGTTTCAGATAAAGGCTGGGGGTATGCACA
>CAZGEB010000030.1:0-8312 GCA_964524915.1 uncultured Candidatus Saccharibacteria bacterium | reverse complement strand
TTAAGTGGCCATAATTCTATCTTTGGTCCATCAACAACCGCCTCAAATAGTTCCCCTGTTTTCTTTTTAACAATTCTATCACCTGGTCGGATTTCTCTTTCTATTGCCATAAAATTCAATTATCTTAAAAATTAAAATCATGCGATCAGCATGACACGACCATTATAGGCTTAGATAAGCAAGATGTCAAGAAGTAGGTAAATATAAATAAAAAGAGTCTCCTTTGCAGTATTAGTAGCAAAGGTGACTCTTTTTGTATTATCCGCTTAAGAAAGTTTTGGAGCGTAGTCAGTTTCGTAGCGCTTTTGGCACTCAGCAATTACTTTTAGGGCTTCGGCCTTGTCCATAAATTCTATGCCTGTAACACTCCCTGGCTTTTTCAAATGCTTGTAGAATTCCCAGAAGTGCTGAGTTTCTTTTTGGAAGTGTGGAGGAAGATCAGCTAGCGATTGAATGTGATCTGATCTTTTATCATCATTCAAAACTGCAATGATTTTATCATCTACTTCACCGCCATCTACCATTTTCATGATGCCGATAATCCTGGCTTCGCATAGACTGCCAGGCACGAGAGGCGCAGTGGCATTTACAATCATTATATCCAGCGGGTCATTGTCCTCGTCCCAAGTTTGTGGAATAGCGCCGTAAATAAAAGGATACACGAGAGAGGAGTAGCCTACGCGGTCAAGTTTGAGCTGACCTGACTCTGTGATAAGTTCGTATTTATTTATATCGCCTTTGTTGACCTCTACAATGGCGTTTAGTACGCCTTTTTCTTCATCCGCAAAGGTTGGGAGGGCGAGGACTAAATTGTATTGAAATTTGGATGGAGGGAGAGAAATGTTTGCCATTTTTGTACCTTATAGCGGGATACCTTATACCTTATAGGTGAAAGTTATCCTTGAGTTAATTATTTAGTAAATAAATTTTTTAAATCTGCTGCGCTGCCGCAGTAGTAGAAATTCTTTCCTATTTCCGTGCAGAAGCCCGGATTTTTTTTGATAAAGTCGTATTTGGGTAAAAACCACACTACAAAAACTATCACTCCGATTATTGCCGCATAAAATAGTAGTTTAAGTATGTGGAACATAATTTTTTAAGCAGTAAGCAGTCCTTTGTCGCTAAAGCTATGGCGGATGTACCATAAGCAGTAAGCAGGTTGTATTTTAAAATGGCTGGGGTGGAAGGGCTCGAACCTTCGCATGGGGGCTTCAAAGGCCCCTGCCTTACCACTTGGCTACACCCCATTAACAAATCCTTAATCTTTAATCCTTAATCCTTAACCGAGAACATTAATCTTTAATCCTTAACCGAAAACGTTAATCCTTAACTTAAAATCCTTAATCCTTAGCCAAGAACATTAATCCTTAATCAAGAATATTAATCCTTAGTCAAGAACATTAAACACTCTTAACCTTTAATTAAAAAGATTAAAGCAACTACAAAAAACTCGTAACACGTAACTCTCAAACTCGCAACCTTTTAATTATTATACAATATCACGAAGAATTGGCAAATAGGGATTTTTTTGGTACTTTAAATGTATAGTGAAAATCAAAATTTATTTAAAAAGAATATTTTGGAGTTTTGCCGCAGGTGTGGTGCTTTTGGCGGTTTTGGATGTAGCGGTGGTTTTGGGGGTGCCAAAAAGTCACTTGCCAGATTTTGAAGCAGATGCTGCGGTTGTGTTGGGGGCTGCTCCAAATAGTGCGACCATTACAAATAGGACAAAAGTTGGAGTGCGGGTAGTGCAGGAAAAAAAGGCTAAAGTTTTGGTTTTGTCCGGAGGGAAAACAGATTTTCGTGACGAAAGTGAGGCGCAGAATATGTACAAAGTGGTGAAGAGAATAGACGAAGGAATCCCAGTGGTTTTGGAAAGTCAGGCAAAAAACACCAAAGAAAATTTAGAATTTACCAAAAAGGCTTTAGGGGGGGCTTCGAGCCTTGTGATTGCTACTGATCAATATCACCTGGCTAGAAGTATTTTGGCGGCAAAAATAGCAGGTTTTTCGGAGGTTTATTGGGATTCGCCAGACAGCTCATATTATCCCAAAAAAGAGCTTAGAAGGTATTATTTAAGAGAAATAATAGGACTTCCGTGGTATGTGTGGAGGTATGTGATACATCCTGGTAATCCTTAATCTTTGATCTTTAATCCTTAACCAAGGCAAATCCTTAATCCTTAATCCTTAATCCTTAATCAAGACCAATCTTTAACCACCAACCAATTTCTAGTCCTTAATTTTTGCTGTGTCATTCCGGCCTCCTAGAGCCGGAATCTTATATTATTTAGTCTAACCAGGTGGTTTTCTACTAAAGATACCGTCCCGCCAGCGGGACGGTATGATAGAAGCGTGTGTTGTGGTTTTAATTCAATGAGAAGTTTTGACATAGGCGGGTAGGTAAGACAGTATTTGACAAGTATTTATGATTATTGTAATATACAAACATCTGTCCAAAGACAGCTGGTCCCCGTCCGCCTAGGCGGAAGGGGTTAAATCTCTAAGATTAAATTAGAGGGCCTGCCGAGGAGAAATAGTACCTTATACCTTATACCTGATAGCGGGATAGGTGGGGAATTATATACAACTCGGCAAAAGTGTCGAGATTTTTTTATGTCAGAATTGTCTAAGGAAAAAACAGTTTGGCGGAGATGCACGCATTGCCCAGAGCAATTAAAGGGGTCGACTAAGCAGTGCGACATCTGTAAAAATGCAATCTGTGCAAATTGTACTTCTGCCAACTGTGGATTGATAGGTAAGCATTAATTTAATTATGCCAAAGAACAAACAACAGAAATCTCAGGACCTTGAGGAACTGAAATCTAGGCTTTCTACTGCAAAGTCCGTAGTATTCTCTGAATACCGTGGAAGTACAGTGAAATCTATAGACAAGGTTCGCAGAAGTCTTGAGGCGGAAAGTATCAAGGCAAAAGTGTACAAGCTTACTTTGCTCCACAAAGCCTTAGAAGAGGCTGGGGTAAAGGCGAACACCGCTTACGGTGTGCCAGTGCTTGTAGCTTTTTCTGAAGTAGATGACACTGCACCTGCCAGACTCCTAAAAAAGTTTGTCAAAGAAGTGCCGACTGTGAGTATTTTGGGCGGGGTAGTTTCTGGGCAGTATTATGACAAAAGTCAGATGCTCGCACTTGCAGATCTACCATCCAAACCAGAAATGCTCGCAAAGCTTGTGGGTACGATCCAAGCCCCAGTTTCCAGCTTCGTCAATGTTTTGGCCGGAAACATTCGTGGCTTGGTAAATGTACTGAATGCAATAGCAACGAAATAGTTTTTAGTTGTTAGTTTGTAGTTTTTAGAAATTAGTAATTAGTAATTAGGAATTTAAATATATGTCAGAAGAAAACAATGTAGTAGTTCCAGCAAAGTTTGAAAAGTTGGTAGATGAAATTTCTAAACTTTCAGTTTTGGATCTTTCAGAATTGGTCAAAGTTCTAGAAGAGAAATTTGGTGTATCAGCCGCAGCTCCGCAGATGTTCGGTGCTATGCCAGCTGGTGCAGGTGCCGCCGCAGGTGAAGCCGCTGAAGAAAAAACTGATTTCAATGTAGAGCTTACAGATGCCGGTGGTAATAAAATCGCTGTCATCAAAGTAGTTCGTGAAATCACAGGTTTGGGTCTAAAAGAAGCCAAAGATTTGGTAGACGGTGCTCCAAAGGTGATCAAGGAAAATGTCGCTAAAGCTGAAGCTGAAAAAATGAAGGCTCAGATTGAAGAAGCCGGTGGAAAAGTGACATTAAAATAAAGTCTTTTGTCTTCATAACTTTATGGCAAAAAACTTGTACAGGCAAATTTTTGAGCCCCATGATCTCTTAGAAGAAGATGGCCATGGTAATGTTAGGTTAAATGGCAATGAGGCAGAAAAGACGCTGAAGCTGGCTGTAAGATACTTAAGAGAAGGCATCATATCGCCAGGAGACGAGGAAGCGTTAGAAAAACTCAAAAAAGCCTTTCCTAGAGCTTGGGATCAAGCACAAGAGAAAACTGGGGATGACGATGAAGCCGCAGAGCAATTATTTTTGTCCGGACTTTCTGCTGGGTATGATGGTAAAAAAAGCTAGTTGTTTTTTTGGAGAATAGATTCTATATAAGTCTTAGGGCGAAATGGTTATGCTATGCGTTTGGCTGATCAATTTGTGCTGGTGGATATAATTATGATATGATCATGCAAAAATTTACATTACAAGCCAAGGTTCGTGGGGAAAATTCCACTCCTTCTAAATTGAAGGCGGAGGGGATGGTTCCTGTTGAACTTTATGGCAACAAAGTAGAAAACCTACACTTATCTGTGGTGAGGGGTGAGCTAGAAAGGATTTTCAAGCAAGCCGGTGCCACAAGTATTGTAGAGGTACAGATAGAGGGAATTGGGGTGAGACCTGTATTGCTCCATGAGCTACAGAGACACTATCTGACAGAAGAATTGATTCACGCTGATTTTTATCAGGTCAATTTGTCTGAGAAAATTCACGCCAATATTCCTTTGGAATTTACTGGTGAGTCAAAGGCTGTGAGCCAAATGGCTGGTGTTTTGATGGAGCTAATGCGTGAGGTAGAAGTAGAGGCCTTGCCTCAGAATTTGCCACACAGTATCGTGGTAGACATTTCTGGATTAAATACCTTTGATGATGTGGTGACTGTTGCTGACATCAAAGCTCCAGAAGGTGTGACCGTGGTTACTCCGGAGGACGAAGCTGTGGTGAGAGTCCAAGAGCCCAGAAGCTTGGATGATCTAGCTGAGCCAGTGGCTCAAGTAGACGCTGCCGCTGTTGCAGTAGAAAAGAAGGGCAAAGAAGAAACCGAAGAAGAAAAGAAATAAATTTACGATTTATTAAACCCCGACAATTTGTCGGGGTTTAATTTTTTATGGTATTTGATGTGTGATAGCGTGCCCATTTATGGGCTTGGGTTTGTCATAGAACTCTTCAAATTTTAACAAAAGAGCTGCCGGGTTATTTTTTATGTATTCCCGAATCTTGTATAATGCCGCTTCATTTCTTATAATGTGTTCGTAATAATTCGCCTGCCATATTCCAAAGCCAAATTTATGCGAAACTTTTGCTTTAAATCTTCTAACTATTTCGCCGATGTGATATTGGGAGGTTTGGAGGATAATTATTACATGAATATGATTGGGCATGACCACAAAGTAATCCAGGTGTGCCCCAGGAATATTTTGCAGAGTATCCTGTAATTCCATTTCTACCAAGTTTTCTTTTCCAGCGAAAATATTGCCACGTAATTTTGTTACCGCAGTTATAAAATAATATCCGTTACTTCTGTAGTTATAGTTTTTGAGGCGAATATTTTTTCTTCCTCGCATATTCAATTGGCCCATAAATGGGCACGCTACATTATATAATTATTACAAATATTTAGCCCATAAATGGGCACGCTACTTTGTATGATTATTTACAATATTTAGCCCATAAATGGGCACGCTACATTTATATAATCAATTGCCCATAAATGTGGAAATAATGACGTAGCGCGCCGATTCATCGGCTGTTACACAGCATAATAAATCTGTAGCGCGCCGATTCATCGGCCGATGTAAATTACATTATATGACTACTTATATTCTACAATAGTTTGCCCATAAATGGGCACGCTACGTTGCATGACTATTTATATTATATAATAATAAATTTTGTAGCGCGCCGATTCATTGATTGATGTATAAACATAATCAATCTGTAGCGCGCCGATTTATCGGCTTATGAATCTACGTGTAATTAATTTATATGATTACTCATAAATGGACACAGTGGCGTAGTGTGCCGATTCATTGTCCGTAATCAATCTGTAGCGCGCCGATTCATCGGCCATGAATTACGCAGTGTTTATCTGTCTGCCCATAAATGGGCACGCTACAAACGGCTACGCTACAGAGGTCTATATTTTCTTTTCTATTTCTTCTCGGATTTTTTGAGAAAATTCTTCTACACTCATCACTCCCAAATCTTTTTCGCCGCGACCACGGAGGCTTAAGGTTCCGCTCTCTTGCTCTTTTGCTCCCAAAATAAGCATGTAAGGAGTTTTTTGCTTTTCTTGCTCGCGAATTTTCTTACCAATAGATTCTGATCGTGGGTCTATTTCCACTCGCAACTCGCAACTCAGAGCTCGCAACTGCTCAGCAACTTTGTTTGCGTACTCAACCTGCCCTTCACCAATTGGCAAAATCGCAATCTGTACTGGTGAGAGCCACAGAGGGAAGTTGCCACCAAAATGTTCTATTAAGAAGCCGATAAATCTTTCGTGGGTGCCCAGTGGTGCGCGGTGTATGATGACTGGGGTTTGAGTATTTCCTTCTTTGTCTGTGTATTCTAGTTTAAAACGTTTACCCATGTATAAGTCTAATTGATTGGTAGATGCGGTAAACATTCTGCCGGTAGAAGAATAAATTTGGAAATCCATTTTCGGTCCATAGAAAGCCGCCCCTTCTTGAACAACCTTGTAAGGTACCCCCGATTTTTCCATTGCCTCAATTGTCATTTTTTCGGCTAGTTTCCAATCAGATTCTTCTCCGTGGTACTTGTTCATATTGTTGGGGTCGCGTAGGGCTAGCTCCATTTCGTATTTGTTAATCCCCAAATGTTTGTAGTAATATTCATGAAGTTTTATTACATTAACAAACTCTTCTATTGCATTATCCATTGAGGCATAGATGTGTGCATCGTTCATCTGCATGCCACGCACACGCATGAGTCCGAAAAGGCTCCCAGAATCTTCGTATCTGTGGCACCATCCGTATTCCGCTATGCGTAGTGGAAGTTCACGATAGCTGCGTGGTCGAGCACTGAAAACTTTGTGATGAAAAGGGCAGTTCATCGGTTTTATATAATAGTTTTCATCTTCAATGCTAATCGGGGCATACATACTGTCTTTGTATAAGGGAAGGTGTCCTGATGTAAAGAAGAGATTTTCTTTTGTGATAATAGGAGTGGTGACCCTTTGATAGCCCCTTTCAGTTTCCGTTTTCTTTGCCCAATCTTCTAAAGCTTCTTTGATTAAATTACCTTTTGGTAGCCATATAGGTAGACCCTTTCCAATTTCCTCGTCAAATGTAAACAAATCTAAAGAAGCCCCAAGTTTTCTATGATCTCTTTTTTCTGCTTCCTCTTGCATTTTGAGGTAATCAGAGAGTTCTTCTTTGGTGGAAAATGCCAGGCCGTAAATGCGGGTAAGCATTTTGTTTTTTTCGTCTCCACGCCAATAAGCCCCAGCAATTTTTTGTAGACAGAAACTTTCTGGATCTATTTTGCTCAAGTCTTCTGTATGTCCTCCACGACACAAATCTTCAAAGTTTCCAGATTTGTAGAACGTGATCGGCCCCCTCTCCTTCTGAGGAGAGGGTTGGGGAGAGGTTGCCACCTCAAGTTCATTTATCAACTCCAACTTATATTCATTGCCCTTTACTTTTTCTCGAGCTTCTTCTGCCGACACTTCTGTACCCACAAATTCTTTCCAGGTAGGCAGTAGCCTTTTCATTTTCTTTTCTATGTCTTTGAGGTCTTTATCGGAAATGGGAGTAGGAAAGTCAAAGTCATAGTAAAAACCGTTTTCTATAGCAGGCCCGATGGTCCTTTTGGCATCTGGATAAAGTTCTTCTACTGCAGCTGCAAGTAGGTGAGCAAGTGAGTGACGGAGATTTTGTAGATCATTCATAAATTATTAAATTAGTTTATTACGGATTGATGAATTTTATCCCCTCATGTAAAGGGGTGGTGGGTAAAAATAAAAGACCCTAGATTACTATTACCAATTATTTGATAATAATAATCTGGGGCCCTTAAAAATATGCAGGCGGTTCCATCCCAGTGCTCCAGCTCTTGTTCAAAAAGGGCTGGACTTTTAAATATTTACTTGTATATGACCTTGCCGGTTGGTAGTCGGCTCAAGCGGCCAAAGAAGAACAAAAGCTGAACTAGTGGGTGAGAGTCAGTGCAAAGTCTCTTTTAAAAAGAGTAAGTGTGAGGACTTGTCGGCTCTATACACTAGTCCAGCTATATATGCATTATATAGTATGGGGAGGTGGGGTCAAGTTGATAAGTATTTACAGGCTTTTTTGTTTATTTTTAAGGCAAAAATAATAAAAAATGGCTTATTTGTTGAGCTTTTTGTATATAAATTCAATTTATGGCTTATTTAAGCTAAAGTAATTGCCTTGCTTGACACTTGACATAATATACGGCTTATGGTATAGTACTCATGTAAGCAAAAAGCAGAAATATATCGGCAGGTAAAAGTGATTCTAAAGTTTAACTAGAGAATTTCATTAAACCGCCGATTTAATTTGT
>CAZGEB010000029.1:1285-8720 GCA_964524915.1 uncultured Candidatus Saccharibacteria bacterium | reverse complement strand
GTTATAGGAAATGGTTTGCTTATATGTGGGATAAGGCTAATGACGTCAAAATTAGTAAGAGGAAATAATTTTAAATCTTTATGCGCATTATAGCTGATCTACATATTCATTCCCATTACGCTCGGGCTTGTCCCGACGAGGCGTGCGGGACTGCGCACTCTGATTATTATCCTATTAAAATATCTGTTTTATGAGAGTTACCGCAGACTTACACATTCATTCTCGTTTTGCTCGGGCTTGTAGCCCGGAGTTGACTGTGCCAAATTTAAGTGTTTGGGGGAAGAAAAAGGGTGTGAATTTACTTGCGACCGGAGATTTTACGCATCCAAAATGGTTTGCGGAATTAGAGGGGGAGTTGGAAGAGGTGAGGGAGGGTATGTATGGGTTGAAAAGCTCATTGGAGGAAAATCAATACATGGATTCCGGATCGCCCTCCGCTTTGCTGCGTAGCGTCCGGAATGACAAAAATGTATTATTTTTGTATGGTACGGAGATCGCGTCTATTTATAAAGAGAATGGGAAACTCAGGCGGGTGCATAATTTAGTTTTTGCACCAAATCGTGAGGCGGCGAGAAAAATTAACCAGGCTTTAGAAAAAAGAGGGTGCAATATTAAGTCCGACGGACGGCCGATTACGGGACTGAAATGTCATGAGCTACTGCAGCTTGTAAAAGAAGTGGACGACAATTGCCATATCGTGCCTGCACATATTTGGACACCGCATTTTGGGGTGTTTGGTTCATTGTCAGGTTTTGATAATTTAGAAGAAGCATTTGGAGAATTTGCCAAAGAGATTTTTGCCGTGGAAACTGGAATTTCCAGTGATCCCGCTATGAATTGGCGAGTCCCGCAATTGGACCGCGTCACTTTATTATCAAATTCAGATGCGCACAGCCTAAGCCGGCTTGGGCGGGAGGCAAATGTCTTTGAAGTTGAGGAAAGTAAATTATCGTACAAAGAAATATTTCGCATTATAAAAAATAAAAATCCGAAAGAGTTTTTGGAGACCCTGGAATTTTTTCCAGAAGAAGGCCGGTATCATTTAGACGGACACCGTGACTGCAAATTCAGCTCAGAGCCTGGTCAAACTAAGCAGCTGAAGGGGGTATGCCCTGTTTGCGGAAAGCAAATTTTGCGAGGTGTATTGTCTCGTGTGGAAGAGTTGGCTATGCGGGCTAGTGATTATTTACCCAAAAATGCTGTGCCGTTTAAATCGCTCGTTCCTTTGGATGAAGTTATAGGCTTGGCACTCGGTGTGGGAAAAAGTAGTAAAAAAGTGCAAGTGGTTTACGATAAATTAACCGCTAAGTATTCAGAAATAGACGTGTTGCTTTCTTTGGATTTAAAGGAGTTGGAATCTGTGTCTGGAGAAAGTGTGGCCCTGGCTATTTTGGCTGTCAGACAGGGTAAGATTACTGTGGTGCCTGGGTATGATGGAGAATATGGTAGGGTTTTTCTGTCCAGTCTTACACCCCCGACTCTGTTTTAATTTATTTGTGGTATAATAAAAATATATTTATGGTAACTAGAGATTTCTGGTTATCTTTAACTAAATTAAATCAAAAAGAAAATGGAAAATAAGAAGACCGTGGTTATTTCCGCTCTTGTAATCATCGTTTTGGTGGTTGCTTTGGCGTTTTGGGCTTTGCTTAAGAGTAAAAAAGAGGTGGAAAATGTGACGACTCCTCCACCAGTTGCAGACATTGCCGATCAGGACAGCCTGGGTAATGTCTGGAGGTCTTACGAAGCCAGTGTGGGTAAATATAGTATTGCATTGCCCCCAACTTGGTTTGTGGACCAGGATTCAGTGATTGGCGGTGGTTCTACACTTTTAGTGAGTAATACGCAGGATATGAATTTAACCAATCCAAATTCTGTGGTTTTGGAATTTTTCCCAAATCTCAAAAGAAAATCTGGGGATTCACTTTTTGCTTCTATAAAAGCTAATGGTAAAAAGGATGGCAGTTTTGGAGAAACTGAGGCTAGTGCCACTGACACTGGTTATGAGGTTTTTCGTGTAGACCATGCTTATGGAAATCCAAAAGATGGACCTGGCTATGCAATTGCTAGGAGTAAGACAGAGTACGCTTTTGTGGTGGCCAGTAGTAGTATGGAAAAAGAAACAGTAGAAAAAATTATTGATTCTTTGGTTTTTCTAAAATAAATCGTTAATCAGATAAAATATGTTCAAAATACAACTAAAGAAAAATAAGCCAAATTGGAAAATGCTGGCAAAAGCCACTGCTGTTTGTTTGGTAGCGCTCATGCCGGTCTTTATGGCTTTTGCCAGCGTGGTCTCTACACGTCATATTATGATTTTTGCCATCGGTAATTTTGAGGGCGTGCTCGGAGGAGTCAATGTTGCAAATGCCGCAACTATATCCGGACTCAAACCAACTGCTTGTGGTGGTACAAATGCAGTAACTGGTGGAGCTTACACTCAGCCAACAGCCAAGACAGGCGATAGATCTTATTGTTACGGTATTTATACTTGTACAGGTACAGAAACTCAGCTTCCAGCTAGTGGAGTGCAAACTGGCAATGTAAATACTTGTATTAATCCAGTTACAGGAGCACAAATGACACCTGGATATCAGTGTCGTGTGGGAAATTTAGCTACAGGGTATGGCACTTTATTTGGCAGAGACTTGCCTCAGAGTGTGGTGAACTGCTCTTGTCAGGGCATTGAATTTTTTGGCGCTTGCACTACTTTAGAAAAAGGTGGCAGAATGCCAGGTGTGAGTACAGTGATAAAAAATGGTTGTGCGACAGAGTATTTGTTTAGTGAGGGCGGTAGTGTGAGAGCTCAAGCCAGGTGCGCACCTCAAATAGATGCTACTTCTGGCACAGTAGTAAATACTGGTGCCACCTCTTCTACTTCTGGTGGTACCACAGGATCAAATGGTGGTAGCATAAACGGTTCATCCTCTGGATCTGGTAATACGAGCTCTGGTTCCACAAATCAAACTTCTGGCAATGTGATTGGTTGGATTGAGAGGGCCAGTCTAACAGAAATCAAAGGATGGGCAGCTTTCCCTACTCGCCCAGATTTGTCAGTTGATGTGAGATTGTATTTAAAAAAGCAAGGACAAAATAGTCTAACTTTTGTAACACAAGCCACAGCTAATGTGACTCGACCAGATGTGTCTACTCTGCTTGGGTTTGCATCTACAGCTTCAAATAAGCACGGGTTTAGTATTCCAACTCCAAGTGGTGCCAAGGCCGGTGATTCTGTAATTGTTTATGGAGTAAATCCAGTTTTGGGATGGAATCCTTCTTTGGGAGAAAAAGTAATTGGCTCTAGTGATACCTCTGCGCCATCTTCTTTCTCTGGTGCGGGATCGTCTACAGGCTCTACTTCTGATGGTAGAGGGACTTCTACAGGCTCGGGAAATTCTGGTGGAACTTTCGGCTCAGCGGTTTCTGGATTGGCCCCGAGAACTTGGGATGCCTGGGAGTCTTACTGTGCCAGTTCCAATGCAGGTGTGTGTCTAGCTCCAGTTGGTGATGGTGGGCAAAGTTGTATCGTGACTGGTGGTGGTTCTACTCAAGACCAAAGAGATATTTGCGAAGCTCGTTACAATGCTTGTGGCGGTGGAAATAGAGGCGGTGTGGTCACTGGCTTCTGTGATCCAGGAAAGTATATTGAATGTAAAGAAGCTGGGATGGTAGATAGTCAGGGTAGAATCAACCTAGAACAATGCGATCAAGCCTTGATAGATGCTGGTTGTGCTGATAGTCGCACTGCTGCAGCTTCGTGTAGGCCAGAGTGTATTTTACCGGGTGGAAATAAGCCGAGCGATTGTCCGGCTACCACTTTAAACCAGAGAGATCTATTGCCTCCTAGAGATCCTTCTAATAGAACTACCGACTGTGTGGTTGGTAGTACTGGACCAAATGGCTGCCAAAGACCGATCAATTAAAGTTTATAAAAAAAACCATCCCGCCTTGTGGCGGGATGGTTTTTGTTTTACCATTATGCTATGATTATTTAGTTAAAGTTTGTATTTAATTATCTATTATTTCATGAATAAGCGTACAAAAATTGTTGCAACTATAGGTCCTGCGTCTGCGTCCGTACCAGTTTTGACTAAAATGATTCAGGCGGGGCTAAATGTGGCTCGTATAAATTTTTCTCATGGCACTCACGAGAGTAACTTGGCCGCCATAGAAAATGTTCGCATTGCCAGTAAAAAGACAAGTACTCCTGTGGCGATTTTGGCTGACTTACAGGGACCAAAGATACGCGTCAGTAGTATTCCGGAAGCAATCCCTGTTACTCCAGGGCAAAAGATTGTGGTGGGCGAAGATTTTCCTATGGATTTTGATGTGACAGATTCAGTAAAGCCTGGGGAGAGATTTTTGATTGAAGATGGATTAATTGAGTTTAAGATTTTAAAGGTGGTGGCAAAAAAAGAAGGTGTGCCAGGAAAGATTTATTGCGAAGTGGTCAATGGTGGAGTAGTCAAGCCTCGCAAAACTATCAATTTACCAGACACCAAAACCACTTTTCCGATTATTACAGATAAGGATTTGCAGGATTTGAAATTTGCCCTCAAACAAGATGTGGACTATGTGGCCCTGTCTTTTGTAAGGGGCCCAGAAGACGTGATTAATTTGCAAAAGTTGATTAAAAAATATTTGCCAAAAGGCTTTACCGAGCCAAAAGTGATGGTGAAGATCGAGATTCCTGAGGCAGTGGAAAGATTTGATGAGATTTTGAAAGTCACCGATGCAGTTATGGTGGCTCGCGGAGATTTAGGAGTGGAGATTCCAGCTGCCAAAGTGCCGGTGGTGCAAAAGATTATGGTGAGAAAGTGTTTGGAATCTGCCAAGCCAGTTATTGTGGCTACACAAATGATGGACTCTATGATTGAAAATCCTCGTCCTACCCGTGCTGAAGTAAGTGATGTGGCAAATGCGGTGATAGACCGCGCAGACGCAGTCATGCTAAGTGGCGAAACTTCTACCGGCAAGTATCCAGTAGAATGCGTACAAACTATGAGTGATATTATTATGGATGTAGAGTCCTCCGAGTTTATGGCGGACGAGTGTTTGTTTATAGGTGAAATGGAGGAGACTCATGCAGCTGCTGTGGCTGGCTCTGCTTGCGATTTGGCTCATGGGGTTGGGGCCGAGGCTATTATTAGTGTGACAGAAAGCGGCTTCACTGCTCGGTTTATGTCACACCAGAGGCCACATGCGCCCGTATATGTGCTTTCTACCAACCCAACAGTTGTGCGTCAGATGACGTTGCTTTGGGGTGTTCAGCCAGTGATGAAAAAATGGCAAAAAGATCCTATTACCTTACTTGATCATGCAGTAGAAGAAGTAAAAAAACTCGGGTTTGTGAAAAAAGGTGATCGCGTAGTTGTGGTGGCGGGCCGCCCCACTGGTTCTCGTATAAATATAGTAGAGGTCAAGGTGGTGAAGTAGTTGCTAGTTGCTAGAAAAGAATTTAAAAAAGATGACTCTTTCTCAAAAAAAGAATCATCTTTTTGTTTGAAATTCCACGCCTGCGTCTCCTATCTGATAATATATTGTGTCAGTATGGCGAAAGTCTAGTCTTTTTATCAAATCACCAATGGTTTTTTTGGTGATTCCTGGGGTTTGTGCAATGCACGCTACTCCAGGATGCCCTTTAGCGTTTTCTATTGCGGTTTGCATTCTGGATAATGCTTCTTCTGGAGTGATATCGATTGTGTATTCAGCTTTTCCCATATATTTCTTTATAGAGATAAGAAGCAGTTAATGCTCCACCGCAAAGTCCCAGTGCTAAATCGCTCATGGTGTCTGTTAGGTCTGGCTGCATAACTACATGAAAAAAATAATCAATACCAAATTCCATAAATTCCCAAAGTACTGCAACTAGTGCGACTATACCACAAATAATAATTATTTTGATCAATTTGCTGTGAACGGTGAGAAGTTTTTTATTTCCCAATATTTTTAGGGTTGTCATTGCCGCTGCTGCAATACTTGCCCCACCCAAAAAATGCATGAGATTATCAAGCTTTGAGAATTGCCAGTAGCTACCTGTAACAGTTGCCACCACATGCAAACCCAAAACCAAAATCGGATATTTAAAGATTTTTTTAAAATTTTCCATTAGATAAATCTACTACGGGGTAGTTTTGTTCGTTTAGTTTGCCGCCCCACTCTTGCAAAATTTTTATTATAGTACTTCTGCTTATCTCATCTTTAATCTTTTGACCAATATTTTTAATAGAGTTTGCAAAAGCATCGTCTTGAGGGAGTAGTTTTTTTAATCTTTGCTTGTAACAAAGCACCTCCATGTAGTCAGCAATTTTTGCCACAAGAGATTCATCTGTATTTAGGCTCTCCATCTCCAATATTAATTTTTGATAATATTCTTCATCGTCGCCAAAGAATTTCCCTAAAAATAAATTATTTTCGTGCTCAAATTCTTTGGCAAGAGTTCTGGCTTTTGGGTTTACTTTTGCATAGAATGAGTTTATGTCTCCGCCCATCAGCTCGCCTAGGTCGTGAACCATGGCTATCTCCATGACTCTTTCAGTGTTTATGTTTCCACCTGCATTTTTTATTTGGCGGCACAGCTGCCAAGCTATAAAAGTCACTAAATAGTGATGCTGAGCGAGGTCTGATAGCTCGTGTTTTTGTATTCCGGCTAAATTATAGCCATACTGTACTTGATCACGCGTAATTTCTATTATTTTAAAAAGATCAATTAAATTGTTCATTTGTATATTTTTTAATCAATCCTAGTACTTCTGGGTTGATAAAGTTATCTGGAATATTTTCTGGTTTCATCCATGTCCATTCTGAAAATTTTTCTGGTTCCATGAGTTTGGCTTTTTGTGTTGTATTTCCAGTAAACACATGTACAATATCCCCTTCTTTGGCGCCTGGGACTGTTCCTAAGAAGTTTATGATTTGAAATTCAGTAATGCCAACTTCTTCTGCTGTTTCTCGCCTAAGTGTTTTTTCTAAAGTGTCTCCATCATCGCTTCTGCCGCCAGGAATAGTCCAGACAGATACAGTTTTCCATTTGTCTGGTGTGTAGTGCCTGAGACCCACAAGCATTTCACTATTCTCATTAAACAAGGCAACTACTGGGCAATCTTTTGGTGTGCCCAGGGTTTGTAATTGTTCCATATGTTTGGCAGATGATTTATTTTCTCTTGGCGGAAGCGGTCTCCTACGCTAAAGCTTCGGAAGACCACAGGAGGGATTTGCCCCAAATGGGCCCCTTCGGGAAACCCTAGAAACCGGTAAAGGTTTACTCGCTTTCCAAGCGAGCGCACTCGATCAACCCGAAGGGTCCCCTTTGGGGCTATGCGAATTTGCTTACCATCTCTTGGCGGAAGCGGAGGGATTTGAACCCTCGAAGGCTTTTACACCTTGGCCGCTTTCCAAGCGACTGCACTAGACCACTATGCGACGCTTCCATCAA
>CAZGEB010000029.1:0-1185 GCA_964524915.1 uncultured Candidatus Saccharibacteria bacterium | reverse complement strand
GATGACTTCCATCAAGAGAAAGTAATTGCGGTGACTACGCTTAAAATTGTAGCATTTTATGTTTGGTTTGCCAACATTATTTGCGGGCATTTTTTATTATTTTATGCAAATAGAAGGAGGGTTTTAGGTGTGGATTGGTCCCATTTATTTATACCCTTATATAAGCCGGAAACATTGATTTTACTGTACATTTTCTTCAAAATTTGATATAATATATACATATACGTAAAAGCTTTTCTTTGGTTGTCGCCAAGGAAGTCCTAAATGGACTGGCTGTGGGAAGAAAGCAAAGCAGTTTTTAGTTAAGAGTTTAGTCTAAAAACTACCAACTAACTACTAAAAACTAGTTGCTATTAGACCCCACCGGTAGTTGCTCGTAAGCCAACAAAATTTAAGCACCTTTGAGGTTGGTACCTCGTTCATTATTTGAGCGACCTCAAAAAGGGTGTTTTTTTTGTTTTTTGTGCCTTGTCATCCCGTGCAGAGACACGGGATCTTGTCTAGGTAAGTACGATAGTTAAATTCCCACATTTATAAAAGAGATTAAAGATTCCGTATAATAGCCCAAACCTTGTACGGAATGACAGAGTGATAATTTTTTTATGCAAACACTTATTTTAGTTATCGGCGTAATTCTCAAGGGCGATTCTGTTTTGCTCCGTAAAAAACCAGACGGCTCGCCGCCGTACCCAGAGACTTGGTATTTGTTTGGCGGAGAAGTTTCTGGGGAAAACACAGATCCTGATCAAGTCTTGGTCAGCCACGTAAAAAAGACAACTGGTGTAGATATTCAAATCACAGAGCGTTTGGGTTGGGATACAGAAATCAAACCAGATCATGAAGGGATAATGACAAACCACATATATTTAGACTGTTTGGCAGAGTATGTGGGCGGAGAATTGGTACTTGGTGAAGGTATAGAAAAAATAGAGTGGGTGCCAATTGAAAAATTACATGAATATGATTTAGTTCCGCCATCTGTGAAGTTGTTTAAAAAACTTAAATATATCTAATACTTGGATCCTGGATTGCGTGCCTATCCGCCAGATGCCAGACTCGCTTGTCCGGTATGACGAAAACGGGTTTATTCTTAATTCATTATTCTCACTTCTTTATTCTATGTTAGAAGACTTACCAAAATCATACGATGCCTCACAGGTTGAGGCACAAATTTATCAAAAGTGG
>CAZGEB010000028.1:0-9093 GCA_964524915.1 uncultured Candidatus Saccharibacteria bacterium | reverse complement strand
CCGCATTCTATGCAGACCATGCAGGAGCCGTTGCGTTTCATTTTCATGGAGCCGCAAGAACTACAAGCATCTCCCGTAAAGCCTTGAGCACGGGCAATGTTACTGAGGTCCAAATCAACATTTAATTTCTCTGCGTGTACATGACCATTACCTTTTATAGTTTGGTCATGCGAAGAAAGCATGGCTGATGGGGGAGTTTGTTCTTTGCTTTCTCCAAGCCCTGGTAAATTCATTTGGCCCTCTTGAGGCTTTACTTGTACCAAATCTTCGCGGCCTAAATATTCATAACCCAAAAGTCTGAAAACATAGTCTAGTATAGAAGTAGACATTTTGATATTTGGATGACCTTGGACTACTCCAGATGGTTCAAAACGGGTAAAGGTAAAAGTGTCTATGTACTCTTCTAGCGGGATGCCTCTTTGTAGGCCTTTGGAAATAGAAATAGCAAAGCAGTTGAGGAGGGATCTGAAAGCTGCACCGTCTTTGTGGGTGTCTAGAAAAACTTCACCTAGCCGTCCGTCTTCATATTCGCCTGTGCGAACGTAGATTTTGTGCCCACCTACAACGCCTTCTTGAGTCCAGCCGCGGCGTTTGTATGGGAGCGGTTCTTTCACACCCCTTTGCAGTACTCCTTTTTGTAAATTGACTGCAGAAATATTTTCATTTATCTCATCTTCTTCACCTGACAGTATTTCTGCTTCATCCATACTAGAGGTGGAGTTGAGTGGCTGCGACAGTTTGGACCCATCGCGGTAGAGTGCAACTGCCTTGAGACACATTTTCCAGGAATCCCAGTACACACCTTTGACTTCTTCGATGGTTGCACTGCTCGGCATATTGATAGTTTTGGAAATGGCGCCTGAAATAAAAGGCTGGACAGCGGCCATCATTTTGATGTGGGCATTGTAAGCAATGTATCTGGTGCCACGGTTTCCACAAGTATTTGCGCAGTCAAATATTTCATAGTGTTCTTCTGCTAGATGAGGCGCTCCCTCGATGGTCATAGTGCCGGTGACGTACTCGTTTGCAGCCATAATTTCTTCTGGGCTGAAATTGAGAGCAGATAATATATCAAATCCTGGTTCCTGAGCTTTGTCTGCTAGGCCAATTCGACTCAAAGTTTCTTGCCCCAAAGTGTTGGGGTTGATAACAAAGCGAATATCAAAACTACTTGCAAGCCCACTTTCGATTTTTTGAATATCTTTTTCAATAAATCCTTTGGACTTCAGGGCTTCGTGGTTAATAGCTGGTGACCCTTTGAGGGTGCCGTGTCCTTTGCAATATTTTTCTATTTCGTCAATTTGTTCTGGAGTATAACCCAGCTTCTTTAACGCCGCTTCCACAGAATCATTGACGATTTTCATGTAACCACCACCTGCGAGCTTTTTGAATTTCACCAAAGCAAAGTCTGGCTCTACTCCAGTGGTTTGACAGTCCATGACAAGTCCTATGGTGCCTGTAGGGGCAATGACTGTAACTTGAGCGTTGCGGTACCCATATTTTTCACCATTTGTCAGAGCTGTATCCCACACGACTCTCGCAGTATTTAATAAATATTCTGGAGCAAATTTAGGGTCAATGCCTATCGGGGTAATGCTTAGTTTTTCGTATTCTTCTGGAGCGGCATTGTAAGCGGCTCTTCTGTGATTGCGGATTACACGCAGCATGTCTTCTTTGTTTGCCTCAAATCTTTCAAAAGCCCCTAGGTGTTTTGCCATTTCACTAGACACGGCATAGCTTTCTCCGCACATGATAGAAGAAATACAGCCACCAATAGCTAGCGCCTCGCGCGAGTCGTAAGGAATTCCTGCGGTCATAAGCATGGAGCCAAGGTTTGCAAAGCCAAGCCCTAGGGTTCTGTATTTATAAGAGAGCTCGGCTATTTCGCGACTTGGGAATTGTGCCATTAGGACAGAGATTTCTAGGGTAATGGTCCAAATTCTTACAGCGTGACGAAAACTTTCTGTATCAAATTGTCCATTGTCTGCATTATAAAAATGTGACAAGTTGATAGAAGCCAGGTTGCAAGCAGTATCGTTCAAAAACATGTACTCAGAGCAAGGATTGGAGGCCACTATTTCGCCATCTTTTGGACAAGTATGCCACTCGTTGATAGTGGTGTGATACTGAGTGCCGGGATCTGCACTACTCCACGCAGCCAAACCAATTTGGTTCCAAAGGCTTTGAGCTTTGAGGGTTTTGGCAATACCACCGTCATTGGCACGCCATCTCAAGTGCCAGTCACTGTCAGCTTCCACGGCCTTCATGAATTCGTTGGTAATGCGCACAGAGTTGTTTGAATTTTGTCCAGAAACAGTATTGTAAGCGTCGTCTTCAAAGTGAGTAGAGAAGGTGGCAATATCCATTTTGGTTTCTCCTTGCTCTACTAGAGCGAGGCTTCGCAAGATATAGTTCATGGGCACAAACTCAGACAAAGCTTTTTTGACGTGCCGGCGAAGGTTTTTATTGGCTTTGTAGTCTGTAGTTTTTTCAGCTATAGCAGTTTGCATAATAGCATTGAGCTTGCCTGAAACTATTCTACTTCCAGCGACTAGCTCGGCTACTTTGTACTCCTCTTTCATTTTCCAATCAATAAACTCCTGTACATCTGGATGATCAACATCCACCACAACCATCTTGGCAGCTCTTCTAGTAGTGCCGCCGCTTTGAATGGCTCCAGCTGCTCTGTCAAAAATGCGAAGCCAAGACATCATGCCGGAGGTATACCCACCACCACTCAGTTTTTCTCCTCTAGCTCTAAGAGTAGAGAAGTTTGAGCCCACACCTGATCCATATTTGAAAAGTCTAGCTTCTCTAGTAATAGAATCAAAAATTCCTCCTGGATTTACTAGGTCGTCTCTGACACTTTGAATAAAGCAAGCGTGTGGCTGTGGACGGAAGTAAGCGTTTTCTGAAATTTTGGCCTCGCCAGTTTTTGCGTCCACGTACCAGTGGCCCTGTGGCTCACCGGTGATTCCATAAGCCCAAGAAAGGCCTGTGTTGAACCACTGTGGGGAATTGGGGGCCGCAAATTGATGAATGAGCATGTACTCCATTTCATCTTGATAGCTTTGGGCATCTTCCGGGCTTGCAAAATATCCATGTTCTTCGCCCCACCATCTCCAACAACCAGCCATACGTCTAACTACTTGCTTCGCGGAAGTTTCACTACCCAAAACTGGTTTTCCATTTTCATCTACTTTTGGTGTGCCATCCAAATTTTTTAAGGGTACGCCTGCTTTGCGGAAATATTTTTGCGCCAAAATATCTGTCGCAACTTGACTCCAGGCTTTCGGTACTTCTACGTTTTTGATTTCTTTGACGATAGAGCCGTCTGAATTTTTGATAATAGAAGAGCGGATTTCGTACTCTATTTGCTCTAATGGGTCTTCTCCCGCCTTGGTGTATAGCCGGGGGATTTGCATACCTTTTGGCGTTGTGTTTGTTGGGTTTTGTGTAGTGCTTGTTTGAACTGCTTCTGTTTCGTTTATATTGGTATCGGTTTGTGTAGATGTGTTTGGCATGGCTGGTGTGAAATTAATTTCTTCAATTTGTATTTATTGACTAGATTTTGGTTTATCGGAAGTCTTTTTAAGATTCTTCTAGAATAATTCGACCCTGAAAACCACCCCTTTCTTCATGTTTTTTTAAGCGAATATTTTCTATGCTATTTGTGTCCAGTTTTTTGTATCGCATGATCTCCAGGAGGACTTCTTGTATATCAGCTAGCTCTTCTTCGTTTTCACTTGCTAAAAATTCTTGGCATTCCTCAAGCAATTTTTCTTTGAGTTTTTGCCAGAATTCGTCACCATTAGCCTTGTGAAATTTTGCTGTCTGACCTTTATTTTGTATAATGATCGGAATTTTGTCCCTAACTAGTTTATTGTATTGCATTTCTTTTTATTTATTCGTATTTGTCAAATTCCGAAAAAGTGTTATTTTTTAAATAATTTTCTAGACCACTCTTTATATAGGGAACTAAATTTGGTGGAAGTGCATTTATGGGGAACCAAGATATTTCATCGCATTTGTCTGGCTCCATAATTTTGGGCTCGCCCGACCATTTATTTGTAGTAAGGAAGAAATTAAACGAATCACCATTACTGGTAAGTCTGTGCATGGTGTGTACTACCTGTAGGTCTTGTGGTTTTATCGTAATCCCCGCTTCTTCTAGAGATTCCCTAGACATTGCCCCCGCTACGGATTCATTGGCCTCCATGTGGCCAGCTATTGCACTGTAGTTGCCATCTTCAAATCCAGTATTGTATCTGCGGGAGAGTAAGATTTTATTATCTTTGATTAAAATTAAATTAACTGCTGCGATAAATTTTGTTTTTTCCATGACAACGATTGTTTTAATGACTGGATTCCCGCCTACGCGGGAATGACAGATGGGGGAGATATGGATTCCGGATCGCGTGCCCCCCACCTGCCAGCTGGCGGATTCGGCTTGTCCGGAATGACAAGACGGGAGGTGTGGGTCTCGGCTCTAGAAGGCAGGGGTGCGAACAGGGAGGGCTTGACAGGGTGTCTGTATGTGTTATTATATAGATACATTTGGCGTAAGCCACTGATTCCTCCGTAGCAATACGGAGGATGATTATTTTAAGGAGAGATTTCTAGCAGTTGCCCGAGCTGCTTTTTTATTTGTTCAAATTCGGTTTCGTGGATGGTAATGATCCTTCTTTGCAGCCTTTTGGAGTCAAAAACTCTAAGTTGACTCAGGATTAAATTGCTAGGGTTTTCTTCAATTTTAATCTGCGAGTACCAAGTGCCAGTTTTTGTTTTGCTGGTTGTGGGTATGCCTAGAAACATTGATCTACTAAATTTTTTTATTATCAATACTGGTCTAGAAAAGGGTCTTCCTTTGCCGTCTATTTCTATGCCAATGTTTGCACCAACCCTACACCACCAAATTTCCCTTTCCGCAAAAAGTGGAAACCTTTGTTGTTCATGTGTGGATTTTTTGACAATCAGCCACTCCTCGAATGGTTTTGGGTATGTTCCTGTGCTCATCTTTTTATAATTTTTCTAATTCAGCTTTGAAGTCTTCTAGGTCTACAAATTTTTTGTAGACGGCGGCAAAGCGGATATAGGCGACTTTGTTATTTTTTTTGAGTCGCTTAATGACAATATCGCCAATTTCATGGCTATAAATTTCACCTCCACTGGTTTTTTTCTGGATATCTTGTTCGATTCCAGAAATTAGTTTGCGTAAGGTGTCGTCGGAGTGGGGGATTTTGTAGAAAGGGTGCCGCACGCTCCTTTCTAATTTTTCCCTAGAATAAGCTTCTTTGGTGCCATCACGTTTGATAACAGCCAGGTCCAAAATTTCTATTTCCTCATAGGTAGAGAAACGAAATCCACAGGCTTCACACTCGCGTCTCCTGCGGATGGCGTCATTTTCTTCTACTGGGCGAGAATCTACTACCTTGGTCTCGTCTTTTTGGCATTTTGGACAGTGCATAGAAATAGCTTATAGCGGGTTACCTTATACCTTATAGGTAAAGCCAAGCAGTTTTTAGTTGATAGTATTTGGTAGCGTGCCGATTTATCGGCTGTAAAAGCCAGTATTTTATTATCAGCCGATAAATCGGCATGCTACACCAGGATACCACATGTGGTATATTGCAAACCCCAATACCACTACATGTAGTATAGCGTGAAGTAAAATATTTTAGAAAAATAAAAAACGGCTTATTTGTGTAAGTCGTTTTTTATTATCCACAGAGCGTGGAGTGTATAATTTTTTATTCGTATTTTGATCCGCTCTTACTTGATTTCTTTGCGAATAAAAGCAGGGACGTCTAGATCTTCTTCATCGTCATCATTTGCATTTGGCTGCACTTGATTCACAAACTGTTGTGGACGACGAATATCCATAGGAGTTGTATGAGTAAAAGAACTTTGAGTGCTTGACTGAGGTTGGCTGATAGGAGCGGCTGCTCTGGGTTCGTCTATGCGTACCGGACGACTCATGGGTATAGAGTTGTTTTCATCAAATCCAGTGGCAATAACAGTAATCTTGATTTCAGCCCCAAGTGATTCGTTGATAACTGCACCAAATTTGACTTTTGCTTCTGGATCGGCTCTTTGGGTGATTACTCTTGCGGCTTCGTCTATTTCAAACATGCTGAGGGATGGGCCACCAGTAATATTGAACAGTACGCCTTTGGCGCCATCTATAGCAAGTTCAAGTAGTGGGGAATTGACTGCTTGTTTGGCTGCTTCACCAGCTCTATTTTCGCCACTAGCGCTTCCAATACCCATAAGGGCTGTACCAGCGTCTTGCATGATACTCTTCACATCAGCAAAGTCAGCATTGACTATACCGTGGGTTGTTATTAAATCAGAGATACCAGCTATACCTTGGCGCAAAACTTCATCTACAGTGCGGAAAGCATCTACTAGAGAAGTTTGTTTGTCAATGATTTGCAAGATTCTATCGTTGTGGATAGAAATGATAGCATCTACTTTGTCTTTGAGTTGTTCATATCCGTTTTCTGCTACCTCGCGTCTTTTTGCGCCCTCAAAAGTAAATGGTTTAGTGACAACAGCTACTGTAAGGATACCTCTAGATTTAGCTATTTCTGCGATTACTGGAGAAGCTCCTGTACCAGTACCACCACCAAGTCCAGCCGTAATGAACACCATGTCAGCATTACTGAGCATTTCTTCTAATTCGGTGGTAGATTCTTCGGCTGCTTGTCTGCCGATGTCTGGATTCATACCGCTTCCGAGTCCGCGTGTAATATTTTTTCCAATGTGCACCTTGATATCAGCCGCATTATTATGCAGGGCTTGTGCGTCTGTGTTTACCGCGACAAACTGCACTCCGCTAATACCCAGCTGAACCATACGGTTTACGGCGCTTGTTCCAGCACCCCCAACTCCTATGACTTTTATTCTGGCAAAAGTTTCTACTTTAGGCTTCACTTCCATAATTGATTTTGGCATACATAATAGTTACAATAGGCAAAATCTATATTAACCTTTTTTTGGCTTCAAGGCAATAGAGATGTGACCCACCTTTTCAATTGTATCACATGAGTCCTTTTGAAAATATGGGAAAAATGAGCTTTTTTGGGCTGATTCTGTTTGAGGGCAAACTTGACCAGGCCAATTGCTGTGGCAAAATACGGGTCTTTGACTCGGTCCATAATAGTGTGAATTTCATGAATACTGCCTTGGCTGGCTGGAAGCCCTAATTCTTTTTTGGTGAAGGGGACAATGTTGGCCAAAAGGCTGCCTCCGCCAATCAAAACCACTCCTGCTGGTAGTTTGCCAATTCTGTCGGCGGCTTTTAGCTCTCGTCTGATTCTTTCAAATATTTCTTCCATTCTCGCCTCTATAATTCTGGCGATCTCTCTTTTTTCTACTCGTCCCTGCTCTTCGGGGTTGATTTTGTTTAAATCAATGATTTCCGTGTGAGTATCTGCAGCAGCAAATACATGGCCGTGTAGTTTTTTTACTCTTTCCGCGGTTTCTATTTCGCAGCGAAGCCCGATAGCAAGATCGTTGGTGACATGGCTTCCTCCAATAGGAATGACGGCTAAATGAAGAAGCTCACCATCTTCGTAAATACTCACGCTGGTGGTGGAGTAGCCGATATCTACCAAAGCGCAGCCCAGCTCTTTTTGTTTATTGCTTAAAACAATTTCTGGGGCAGCCAGTGGATTTGCAACAAAAGTAATATTATTTAAACCTGCTTGGGTGGTGAGTTGCTGAAGGTTACGAAGGCTGCTAGAGCTGGTGTGGACCAGGCAAGTGTCTACTTCTAGACGGATGCCTTTGGTTCCTCTTGGGTCTGCAATGCCGGTTTGCCCGTCTACAGTAAACATTCTAGGAAGAATGTGTAAAATTTCTCGGTTGGCTGGCATAGAAACTGCTCTGGCGGCGTCCAAAGCTCTGGAAACATCACTATCTGTGATTTCTCCGTCTGGCCTAGCCACTGCCACTGTTCCTCTGGAAAGTGAGCAATCTAAATGTGAGCCACCCAGATTTATGGCCGCAAAATCATTTTGATGTCCGGTCATTCTCTCCAATTGTTCTAAAACAGCTGAAACAGATGAAACAGCTTCTTCTGTATCCAAGACACTGCCTTTACGCATACCAGAAGATAATCCAGCTGCAGCGCCGATTATAGATAGCTCTCCTGTGTTTAAATCTAAAGCACCCTGGACAGCCCGAACTGTGCCAGTGCCTAGATCTAGTCCTAGAAAGTATTTGATATCCATAGTTTTATTTTTGTAGGGCAGCTTTGAGTGCGCTTGAGAGAACTCCTCCGTCTACGCTTTCGCCAAATTCTGTTTTTAGGGTTTTCATGGCAGCACCAAAGTCTTTGGCTTCCCAATTGTTTTCTGCTATTTTTGTAATAATGATTTTTTGAACTTCCTCCTCAGACATTTGTTCGGGCACGTATTTTTTCAGGGCTTCCATTTGTGCTTTTTCTTCGGCAGCCTGAATATCTCTACCTGCATTTATAAATGCCTCAAAAGACTCTTTGTGTCTTTTGATTTGTGATTTGATGACTGCCAGTATTTCTGCATCGCTCGGGGTTTGGTCCGCGGACTTTTTTTCTTGGGTGATGCGGCTTTTGACCATGCGCAAAGCAGATACTACAAAAGTATCCTTTTGTCTTAAGGCTTGTTTCAGATCATCTTCAATTGTTTCTAAAAGTGGCATGTGTGGGTGTTTATTTTATATTTAAGAATCGGAACAGGAAATTTAAAATTTAATTTATAAGCCAAATATATTGCCAAAAGAGTCTGCTCTTGATTCCAAGAGCAGACTTTGCAAACTATTTCTTCTTACTTGGCATGACCGAAGAGAGTTTTCTTGGAATAACTTTTCCAAGCCTCTTCAGCTCATCGCGGAGTTTTGAAAGCTCTGCTCTGTGCTGGGCTGAACGTCTTCTCAGGTTGCGACTTTTGGATCTTTCGAAATATCTAGTTTTGCGAGCACGTAAAACTATGCCACTTTGCTGCATTTTGCGAGTAAAGCGACGAAGCAGACTGTCAAAAGATTCGTCTTCTTTGCGTTTGACTTCTACCACGATTTATCACCTCTCTTTTAAATTATATAAATGCCACA
>CAZGEB010000027.1:0-9832 GCA_964524915.1 uncultured Candidatus Saccharibacteria bacterium | reverse complement strand
ATCTGTCGGAAGGACAAAAAGGACTTTTGGCTTTTTGCAGACTGGTTTTGATGAAACCGGGGCTGCTGATTCTGGACGAACCCACCAACCATATCAATTTCCGCCACTTGCCAATCATTGCAAAAGCCCTAGACGCCTTTGAAGGGGGGCTAATCATGGTCTCCCACATTCCAGACTTCGTCTCTCAAATCCGCATAGACGAAGAAATAAATTTGGAAAATATTTAAACACCGTCACCCTTAACCACATTAGACAATAAACACCAGAGTGCCACGGATAATCATAACCTCATGCGCATTTACGACAAACTTTACGGTCAATTTGGCTTACCCGATTATATTGACGAGATTGCACAAACTGACCTCTGTATCAGATCAAGAAAACTCACTCAAGACAGCGCACCAAATAGTTTATTGGTCAAAGGTCCAGCACCAAGTCGTTTTGAACATGGGCTTGGCGTTGCTCACCTATTGGACATCATTACAACAAAAAATCCAAACCTAAAAGAACACAAAAGAGAAGTAATCACTGCTGGACTTTTGCACGATGCAGGAAACCCACCGTGCTCACACCTATTCGAAGATCTCCTAGAAGCTCAAAGCGGACATAGGGGGGAGTCTCACCTTGAAGAAATGATGGTTGGATCAGGAACAAAACAGGTTCTTAATGACATGGGAATAGATAGTTCATTGATAATAAAGCTGGTCACCGGCCAACAAAAACCTTTAAGTGACGGCGTTTCTGGAAGTATGGATTCCGACAACCTAGATAATATCGCTAGATACAAAAAAGATATTTTAGGAAAAGATTCAGCATATAAGCCAGAAATCGTCGCCGCAGGACTAAGGTTTGAAGAGGAAGGGTGGTATGGTACTCAGGAACTCATACAGCACACTGTAGCATGGAGAAATGATAGAAAAATAGTTTATGAATGGATCTATGGTCCAGAGCACACAGTCACACTAAAGATGATCTACAGGGCTGCAGAAATAGCATTTACAAAAAATTTATTGCCCCAGGACTTCTTTAAACTTACAGATGAGCAATCTGTAGAATTTTTATCTCGCTGTGGTGACCCTGATGCAGAGCATATTATCAATTCTGCGATTAAATGGAGATGGTATAAGCCAGCGGTTATTTACACGTCAGATAAAGCACCAAACACAAAATTACTAAATACAGCCACAAACTGGAAATCAAAGAAACAATTAGCTGATCACTTAGCTCAGGAATTAAAATTAAAAATGGGCGAGCTGTGTATACATATTGGGATGGGTAGAGACGACAGACAGGTCACATTACCTATTAAAAAAAATGACGTGGAAATTTGGCGTGACCAAATACCTGCACAAAACTTTTTTCGCTTTAGTGTTTGGACAGACCCAGATATAAACATGGACCAAAATACCACTAAGAAAAAAATCAATAAAATAGTAGGGATTGTCTAGCTTTTGAAAATTAGATACGCGATGAAAGATCTATGGAGAAAATTCTAAATAAAAAGATAATTGCCGAAGGCAAGAAAATGGCCTTGGAAGAAGTTCAGATAGATTTTGATAATGGCAAAATTACAGCTTTTGAAAGAATTTTATTTCAAGGAAATTCTTCTGCCACCGGAGTAATGATTGCCGCCATAGACGCAGATGACTATTTATATCTAATAGAACAATACCAGGTTGGCTCAGAAAAAAGAGAGCTTGTATTGCCTCGTGGAGGAATTCCTGACGGCAGAACTCCAGAAGAACAAGCAAACACAGAACTACAAGAAGAAGCTGGGGTAAAGGCCGGCAAATTGGAAAAAGTAGGAGTGATAGAAATCGTACCAGGATACATGAAAGCTAGAAGTATTCTCTACTTGGCAACTGATCTAGAAGATTCCAAAATAACAGGGGATGAAATAGAAAGTGTGCGGGTAGTAAAACTTAAATTCACAGAAGCTGTTTCTTTTATAATGTCTGGAAAAATCACCGATTCACGCACCATCGCTGGCATCTTAATGGTCAAAGAATATTTAAAAAAGTAATTAAATTAAAATATTATGGAAGAAGCAAAAAAAGAAAGTGCTTGGCAAGTACAATTTGCGGGGAATCTAATTCAGATAGAAGCAAATGACAAAGGTCATGAAAAAGCCTCTAGGCCACCAGGTGTCAGACTTTTGCTATTTAATAGCGATGGAAAAATATTACTCACCAAAGAATATCGCAACGAACAAGGAAAATTTGATTTTCGGCTTCCCGGGGGAAAAGTTTTTGACGACCTCAAAAGTTGGTTGGAGGTAAAGGATAACAAACCAGGCATGGAAATAGCCGTCTTGGAAGCAGCAAGGCTAGAAGCTAAACAAGAAGCTGGGATCACTGGAATTAAAGATCTTCAAATTTTTCACACCTCAAAAGACGGGGCGACTATGGAATGGGATTTGATTTATCTAAAAGGGGAAGTGGCACAAACAGGCGAGCAAGAACTAGATGGCGATGAAGTAATCCACGGCATTGAAACTGACTACTATACCAAAGAACAAGTCTTGAAAATGATCATTGATGGTGAAATTTCAGAAGATCGCACTGTTGGAGTCTTGTGTAGAGAATTGCTAAAAGATTTAAATCTAACGCCGATTTCTTAATAAAATGATATTTGATTTGTTTAGGCGGCCGAAAAATATGCCTGGTAGAGGCAAGATGATTGAGCAAAGAGATACTTCCTATTTCACACCAGAAGTAGTGTCTGCTTTTTACAATGAGATGTGGAAAAATGTGGCCCAAGGACAAATTCAAGATATACTACTCCTGTGGCAAAAACGTGACTACGAAAAAAGATGGGTAGAACTTGGTGAAGAACTAAACCAAACAATAGAACACTATAGAAATGCAGGCAATGGAGATGCGGTGGCAAATCTTCATGACCGACTGGCTGTGATTTACCTTCAAATAGCCGATTTTGGAGCTGATTTAAGCGAGCTAACCGCAAACAGAGAAGGCCTAGAAAACTAAAATCCCTTGTAACATTTTAGGTATTTTGACGATTTACTATATGCAAGTAAAATAGTCATTAAAAAATAAACTATGAAAAAACTATTGCTTTCTTTAGCAGTTTTGGCTCTGGTGATATCACCAATACACGCCAAAGCCGCGGTCACAGCAAGCGCAAGCTCGCTGGTTACAAGCCCCATTTTCGCAAAGGCGACAAGTCCACAAATCGGACTTTTCAGCCTAACCCTAGCTCAAACAGCTAGTGAAACACTGTCTTCTGTGGCAGTGACTTTAAATAATAATGGCACAAGCACAGCCGCGAGCGGAGACTTGGCACAATTAAGTGTCTACAAAGACAACGGCGACTCTGTATTTAATAGCAGTACAGATACTTTAGCTGGCAGTCAAAGCACTGTAAATATCGGCAGCCCAACTGTCATATCTACAGCCAGCAACAATGCAATTGATGGCGGAAAATTTTTTATAAGTCTTGCAACTTCTCCCTCCTGGAGTAGCAGCATAAGTCCGATAGATAGTATTACAGCGAGCCTTGCAGCAGATGGAGTAGTGACGTCTGCAAACTCTCCGGTGCTCACAGCGACTACGACTTCTGCCATCACTGCAGACACAATGGGTCCTGTAGTTACCTCTGCAGTCGCACAAAATACTGGCGGTGGAGTAGTGAAAAACGCCGGAGACAAAGTAGTTTTGACTTTCGGTGAGGCGACCAATAAGCCGGTTATCACCGCAGCAAATATTGCAAGTATTTTGCAATTAAGCAACAGTCATTCTTGGCTAGATGGCCTTGCTAGTATTGGAGGCGCATCCTGGAACAGCGCTGGTACAGAGCTAACCATAACTCTTTCTGGTGGGGTAAGCGTACCCACAGTGGCGCTGTCCGACACCGTAACCATGTCTTCATCTGTAATCACAGATGCAACTGGCAATCCAGCAGTAGGCACAACCACAGTCACGGGAACATTTGGCGAAGACACTACAGGACCTGCTGTAAATTCTGCTATGGCGAAAAACACTGGTGGCACTTCTGCAAAAGAAGCAGGCGACAGTGTAGTAATTACTTTTTCCGAAGCAACCAATAAATTTACTATTACAGCAGCAAATATTGCAAGTATTTTGCAGTTAAATAATAGTCATTCTTGGCTAGATGGTGCAGCTAGTCTTGGAGGAGTCTCTTGGAGTAGCGACGGCAAGACTCTAACTATTACATTGAGCAGCGGCACAAGCCTTCCAACCGTAGCAGTAGGTGACACAGTCACCATCAGTGGCGCATCTATAAAAGATGCATCAAATAATAATGCCACCGGCACCGTGACAATCACTGGAGATTTCGGCGGACAAACTGGAGGAACTGTTGGCGATGACCATCATGGCAAAGGCGATGATGATGACGACGACGACGATGAAGAAGACAGTCGTGTAAAATGTACAGGCGGGATCATCAACGGCAAACTATACAAACTGGTCGGCAGCCCAACTGTATACCTAGCCAGAAAATGCACACTCAAACCTTTTAGAGGAAATGCGGTATTCAAGGCACGTGGACACAAATTTCAAAACATTATTGAATTAAGCGTGGCTCCAACTGGGGTGGTTTTGAGCACTGATCCAGCTTTGCCAGCAGAAGGTACTTTGATTCGCGGCAAAAAGGATAAAACAGTATGGTTTGTTACCAAAGATGGCAAAAGGAGAGGCTTTACCAAAGCAGAAATATTTAAAAAACTCGGGTTTGCTTTTGACAAAGTAGAGATTGTAGATGATTCAGATCTAAATACTATGCAAGTGGCCAGCAATATAGACACCGACACTACTCACCCAGATGGTAGTATTATAAAATGCGAAAACGCAACAGTAGTATTTGAGATCAAGGGTGGACAAAAACATGCTTTTAGTTCTGCGGAAGCATTCAATGCCAAAGGACATCAGTTCAAGCACATTTTGTCAGTTGACTGCAGTAAATTCTCTTACGCTCAAGGCGCAGCCATTCAGTAAATCAAATAAAATTAAACATTTGTCCAAACGGACAAAAACAGATATAATTCAGGAGTCTACCCAAAGACTCCTGAATTTGTTTTTGTATAATAATCTGAATTTGTTTAAGGATTAAGGATTACGCGAAGCATTATGTCATTTTTATCTAATTTTTGGCACAGAAACGCCAGGGCCATATCAGTTGGCTTTTTTCTAGCCACCAGACAAGTACGTAGAAGCAGTAAGTGGACCACAGGTCTGATCATTTTTATTATGATTTTGACCTTTTTAAATTTGGTGGTTGTCTCAGGACTCCTTGTCGGACTACTCACTGGATCTTATGAGCAGTACAGAGAAAGCTATTCTGGAGATGTTCTGGTCACGCCAAAACCAGGTAGGACCTATATAGAAAACACCAGCGGCATTTTGTCATATTTAGATAATCAACCTGAGGTGCTAGGGTACTCAGCCAGATATGCCACAACTGGATCAGTTTTGGGCGACCTTATAAACAATCCACTTTCCAAAGAAAAGGCCAACCAGTCTGGGGCTGGTATAACTGGTTTTGATCCAGAAAAAGAAGAAGCATTGACCAACTTTTCTAGATTTATCATCCAAGGCGAATCCCTAAAAACAGGGGATGATGATTATATTCTTATTGGTAAAAATTTAATCAAAGAATATTCATCTTTTGCGGATGTAGATATCCCAGGACTTGATTTGCTTAGGAATATTAAACCCGGCGACAAAGTCAGGGTGACTTTTTCAGGAGGCGAAGAAGGATCGCCAGTCGTAAAAAACTTTATCGTCAAAGGCATATTGGGCGGCAAGGTAGATCAAATTTCTCAAAGAATGTTTGTAACAGCGAGCGGCCTCAGAAGACTTCTGCCAGTGAATCAATGGGAGATGCAAGAAATCGCCATAGCCACCCAAAAAGGACAAGACAGGCAAGTCTCTGAAAATCTCAAAGCATTTATCAAAGACAGTCCTGTGAGAGTGCAGACTTCTCTAGAAGCTATTCCAACATTTTTAAGACAAATAGAAACTACTTTCGGCATTCTTGGTAACGCTCTTTCTAGTATCGCTTTGGTGGTAGCCTCTATTACAATATTCATTGTTATTTTTATCAACGCCATCACTAGAAGAAAATTTATTGGCATCATGAAAGGCATCGGCATTGAGCCGCGAGCTATTCAAGTGGCTTACGTTTTCCAGGCTATATTCTACGCAGTTATCGGATCAGGCATAGGACTCATACTGACTTTCGGCCTACTTCGTCCATACTTTTACGCCAACCCAATTGATTTTCCTTTTTCCGACGGCATCCTGGATGTGTCTTGGGCCGGGGCGATGATCAGAGTGGCGATTTTACTGTTTGTGACACTAATAGCCGGATTTGTACCCGCCACTATGATAGTTAGAAAAAATACTTTGGATTCAATACTTGGAAGATAGTGGAAAAAAGATATTAATGGAAACTTTTTGAGAATATTTGATACTGTGAAAAGTAATATTCTGTTCTCCACGCATCTCAACTAATCTCAACTAATTTCAACTACATTTATTTTATGATTCGTACCGAAAAGTTAACAAGAGTATACGGAGAAGGGGAGCTTAGAGTAGTAGCTCTACAGCCCATAGATTTAATAATCAACAGTGGCGAATTTGTGTCTATCATCGGCCCATCAGGCGCTGGCAAATCTACCCTGATGTACCAAATCAGCTTACTGGACGAACCCAGTGGGGGAGAAATTTATTTGGATAATAGAAAAGTCAGTTCACTCTCGCAAAATGAAAAAACCAAGATAAGACTTTTGGAGCTTGGCTATGTTTTTCAAGACTACGCACTCTTGCCAGAGCTTACAGCGCTGGAAAATGTAGTCCTGCCCATGTACATGCAAGGCATGAGCAAGAAAGATGCCACTATCAAAGCTACCCAGGCCATGCACAGAGTAGGGCTCCTAGACAAGCTCCACTCCGTACCTGCCAAGCTCTCTGGTGGGCAACAGCAACGTGTGAGTATCGCCCGTGCTATTGCACACGACCCCAAGATTCTTTTTGCGGACGAGCCCACCGCCAACCTAGACAGTGAAAACTCAGGACTGGTCATGGAAGCTTTTTTGGATCTGCACAAATCCGGCCAAACTATCATCATGGTGACTCACGAAATGGAATACGCCCGCCTTGCTAAACGCATCATAGAAATGCGCGATGGTAAGATGATGAAAGGGTAAATGTTTAAAATGGACAATTATCAAAAACTTGATACAGTAATTGATAAGAAAATAATCTTACCAATAATTACAGTGCATGGTCGTTTTCAACCACCACTACATCAAAACCACTGGGGCTATATCCAAAGCGCTTTAAACGTGGCGGAAAAAATAATAGTGCTAATCACCAATCCGTATAATTCCGAAGACTCGGTTCACAGCGCGGCGCACAGAAGCAAGCAAGAAAATAATCCTTTTTCCTACGATGAAAGAATTTCCATATTCTCCAGTTTCTTTAAAAATATTGGAATTTCAGAAAACAGATACGAGCTCAAGCCTTTTGATATTACAAATGAAACAAGCTGGGACAGTGTTTTGGATCGCACAATACCAAACTTGATAAATACATACAGTCCGTGGAGTTATGAAAAGTTAAATAAATTTTTAAAATCTGGCTATAGTGTTATTCATTCAACCAGTCAACCCAAAACTGCTGTTTCTGGAACACTAATACGCAGTATAATTAATCAGGGTCTGGATCAAGAAACCATGAGCAAAAAACTAATAGATGTAGGTTATATGAAAGAAGCCATCCAGGGGTTGTTGAGAGTTTTGAACAATCGCAGTTAATTTTATGGATACTTCAAGAAAAGATTTTATAGCGCTACCAAGCATAGAAGAGATAAAAAGAATAATTGAGGCGGAAGCTTGGCGTGCAGTACCAGAGGCAAAAATAGATAGTCATTTTGCTAGTTTTGAAAGTATCCAAGATCTTCTACATCATTACGACTTACCGACCGCTTTTTTCGAAGATAGTTGGGATTTTGAAGAACTGGCTAAAACAAATTTCATCCACGAAGTAAACACTGGCATAAATTTACTTGAACAGAAACTACTAAACGACCCAAATAAACCTTTGACATTACTAAATAATGTTTACGAATACCTATCAGAAGAAGATACTTTGGACAAAGCGGAATTAATTTTTGTGTTTGGCGCAAAAACACCAGCAAGAGCAGAAAAAGCCGCCGAAATTTATCAATCGGGACTCGCCGAAAGAATCTGCGTTAGTGGTGGGTCACCTTTTTATTCACAAGGAAATACAGTTAGCGAGGCAGAGACCTACGCGAATATCCTAATAGCGAAAGGTGTGCCAGAAAATGCGATTCTCAAAGAAGAGACCTCGATAACCATTCCAGACAATGTTAGAAAATCTCTAAACTTTTTTGACGAACAATCTTTAAACTTTAAATCTATTATTCTGATAAATTCACCGTATGTGCAAAGAAGAGGATATGTGCATTTTCAAAAATACACACCTAGTGGCACGAAACTATACAGAGTCAATTCAAGTACAATAGAAAAATACTCAAAAGATGGGTGGCACACAAACCCAGACGGAATTCATATCATTTTCAATGAATTCGTCAAAATGAAAATCGCCACAAGCTTAAATACAGCATAAATAATTATGAAAATTCTTGAACTTGGGCATGTGGTTTTGTATGTCACGGATATAGAAAAAATGTCGCATTTTTATCGCGACATTTTAGGTTTCCCACAAATTCAAAAAGATGGGGGAGTAGCACTTTTTTCTTCTGGCAGAACACACCACGAAATGCTCTTAATTGAAATTGGTGGATCGCCAAAACCACCAGACCATCCAGAACCAGGACTGTACCATATCGGTTTCAAGGTCGCCGAAAATCATGAAGAACTAAAAGAAGTTTACAGAGAATTATTGCAAAACAATGTACAAATAGTGGGACTCGCAGATCACACGGTTACACATAGCATTTATGTACTTGATCCAGATGGAAATGAGCTGGAGCTTTATGCAGACGTGACTGATGAATGGAAGACCAATCCAGAGCTCATCCTCGCCCCCACAAAACCTTTGAGATTGGATTAATTTAGCAGAGCTACCAGCCAACACCCCTTATCTCTCTTGACGAAAGGCGCTTTTTTTTCTCCTCAATAAAACTCTCTGGGCCTATAGTGTTAACCACAAGACCACCATACGTTGGTGGTGGGTAGTCATTATACAAACGCTTTACAGCCTCCGAAGCAGGAAATTCACAAAAATCTTCTTGGGTGTTGCTGTTTGCCTTCAAAATACGCCTTAGGTGACGCCCAAGCTTAACTAGATCACTTTTGTCCAAATATTCCCAAGTCCCGTCTGCTTTCATCCTGACCTGGCAAAATGGCAGAAATTCATCGACAAGCGCCTCTACTTCAGTGGACCTGTCTGAATCTTGATATATACCCACGAATCTTCCTGGCATACTTATAAAATAATTAATTATTTTTTAAAAGCTATATCTATACCATATTCATTATAAAATACAGTATAATTCCAAATACCGCCAAAACCCACGAATATCTTTTGAAAACTTTGCTTTAAAATCCGGCAAAGTTTTTTTTATCATCTTGTTCAGCCTAGGCTGACTACTTTCATCTATTTCCAATATCGCCATACCACCAGGGTTTAAATGTTTAGGTAGCTCTATAAAAAACCGTTCGTACAAATCCCAAGTATTTGTGCCGTCCGTCAAGGCACCTTTCGGCTCAAAGGCAATATTGCTAGAAATACTTCTGTCATTGCGAGGAGCGAGGCTTTGCGAACGACGCGGCAATCCAGTGGTCACAAATCTAGATTGCTTC
>CAZGEB010000026.1:0-9946 GCA_964524915.1 uncultured Candidatus Saccharibacteria bacterium | reverse complement strand
CTACTTACCACTTCGCGGTGGTAGTTGACGATCATTTAATGCAAATTAGTCATATCATCCGTACAGACGAATGGCTGCCGTCTACCCCAAAGCATGTATTGCTCTACAAAGCATTTGGATGGGAAGCCCCATTTTTCGCCCACGCTCCGCTCATTTTGAACACAGACAAAACCAAAATGAGTAAAAGAAAAGGCGATGTTTCTGCTGAATCTTTCTTGGAAAAAGGCTATTTACCAGAAGCTCTTATAAATTTTGTAGCACTTTTAGGCTGGAATCCAAAAACCGAGCAGGAGATTTTTTCTATGGAGGAATTGATCCAGCAATTTGATTTAGCAAAGATCAATAAAGCTGGGGCGGTTTTTGATGTAAATAAATTAGATTGGATGAATGGTAAATATATTCGCGAGATGGATGACGTAGAGTTGACCAAAAAACTAATTCCATATTGGGAGAAATTTTCTTTTGTCATTCCGGACAAGCAAGTCCGCCGGTTGGCAGGGGAGGGCGCGACCAGGGATCCAGGATTGGAAGACCAAAGCATGGATCCCAGTCTTCCCGCGGTCGCCCAAGGCAGCTCCCTTGTGGAAACTGGGATGACAGAAAAGAATGAAGCTAAAATCCAAAATAGAAACTTCATACTGCCACACCTAGACAACCAGCAAGTATCTTTTGATTATCTAGTAGAAATTACAAAAGTAGAAAAAGAGCGCCTGAAAAAACTTTCCGACATTACCGAAAGTACAGATTTTTACTTCAAACGTCCAGAACTCAATAAGGAGATTTTAGCCTGGAAAAAGAGCACTTTAGAAGACGCTATGCAAAAACTGGCTGAATTAAAAGAGTTTTTTGGCACCTTGACAGAAGAGGCATTTTTGAGGTATAATATAGAAAAGAGCCTGCAAGAATTCATTGCAGAAAAAGGCTATGATAACGGATCAGTCCTTTGGCCGCTCAGAGTCGCTCTCACAGGACTTTCCAAATCCACCGGACCTTTTGATGTGATCAGCGTAATCGCACAAGGGCTGGGGAGAGAAGAAGTGATTCAGAGACTTAATATTTAAATTATCAATAATCCTAATTTAAAATCTATCATAACATGAAAAGAGAATTAGCTTTGAGCTTCTTTTTGTTGAGTGGACTCGGGTGTGGCAGGCAAGAAAGATTTGATGTTGTTGAACTGGATAAAAACTATGACCCACGTGCTTGTGTTAAGGGTAACCTTTCAAGAACTGAGGCTGAAGAGTTGGTTGAAATAGTTAGAAAAAAAGATGAAATAGATTTAGAGATGAGCCAAGTTCAAATAATTACTGAAGTTCAACGGCCTGGGGGTTTTGAAAAATTAATAATCGGCCCTGAAAAAAAATTCTATGGCATACGGAATAGTTCTGAAAGCGGAGGGGTCTGCACAAAAACCAGATAAACTAAATACCGTACGAGATTATAATTTATAGTACTCAGCAGCTCAGCGTATGGCAGTGTCCAATATACAACTGGCACACAGTCCAGCCACAAGTAAGAAAAAGCAATAATTTAAGCAGAGAGGCTACTAACAAAAGCCTCAGAGCTTAGAAAATGATTTTTCTAAAAATAATCTTAACAATTTAAAACCCCGCCATGTGGCGGGGTTTTGTTTGTTTTGTGGTATAATTTATACATACAAATTGACAGACAGATTATTTATTGCGAATTATGAATTTTGTATTTAAATACGCAATCCGCTAATTCGCAATTAGTTTTTTAATTGCATTCATCTATGCCCATAACTCTCGCCCTGACAAAAGTTTTCACTCTTGCCTCTTTAGCCTTTTTTGTTGCACTCATCATCACTCCTGCCTTCACCAAATTCCTTTATAAATACAAGCTCGGAAAAAATATTAGCAGGGGATCGGACGCTCCCATTTTCAACAAACTCCACGCAGCCAAGCAGGGCACGCCGATCATGGGTGGAATTTTGGTTTGGGGTACTGTCACATTTCTTGCCGCCAGCTTTTGGTTTCTGGATAGAGTTGTAGGCGTAGAATTTTTCCACAAAATAAATTTTCTCACACGCAAAGAAACGCTTTTGCCTCTAGGTGCCTTTATTGGCGCTGCGCTAGTTGGTCTTGCAGATGACCTGATGGATATTTACCGCATGGGACACAAGCAAAAAGGCCTGCCTTTTCGTATCAAGGTCTTTTTGTATGGCTTTGTGGCTGCCATAGGAGCTTGGTGGTTTTATTACAAACTAGAATTTAACTCTGTTCATATTCCTTTTTTGGGCAATATCGAACTAGGCTGGTTGTATATTCCGTTTTTTATCCTCACTGTAGTGGCAACTAGTTTTGCAGTGAATCAAACAGATGGAGAAGATGGACTAGCTGGGGGTACGCTACTCATAGCTCTTTTTGCTTATGGATTGATTGCTTTTGCCCAAGGAAAAGACAACCTAGCGGGACTACTAGCTGCGACCTGCGGTGGACTTTTGGCTTTTTTGTGGTTCAATGTGCACCCAGCCAAATTTTTTATGGGGGATACAGGCTCTATGGGGCTCGGCATACTCTTGGCCATTGTAGCCTTTTTGACCAATGCGCCAATTCTACTTTTGATTATTGGCTCTGTTTTTGTACTTGAAGCCACCAGCACAATAATTCAAATCACCAGCAAACGCCTCCGCGGAAAAAAAGTTTTTTTGTCCGCCCCGATTCATCACCACTTGGAAGCCTTGGGCTGGCCAGAAACTCGTATAACAATGAGGTTTTGGATTATTTCTGCTGTGAGTAGCTTTGTGGGATTAATTATTTACTTCTTGGGAAGATAAAAACAAACAAGTGGTAAGCGGTGAGAATAAGGTAAAAAAATTAACCTTACAACTTACAACTTACAACTTACAACTTACAATGTACGACATTTTACTAAAAGGCGGCACCATTATTGACGGCACCGGAGAAGCTGGCAAGGTAGGCGACGTGGCCATCTTGGCTGGAAAAATAGCCGCAATAAATCAAAACATCAAAGCAAATGCCGATGAAATTGTAGACTGCCAGGGTTACATCATAGCCCCTGGGTTTGTAGATATTCAAAATCACAGCGACTCATACTGGCAGCTACTAGAAAACCCTACGCTAGACAGCACTTTGTCCCAAGGTTTTACTACTGCTATAGTCGGCAATTGTGGGGTTTCTTTGGCGCCACTCACAAGTCGCATGGGCCTCCTGCCAATCACCAAACATTATGGACACACCAGTAATATCAACTGGGCCAGCTTTAAAGAATTTGTAAATACTATCAACACTCAAGGTGTTGGCATAAATATTGGAAGTTTTGTTGGACTGTCTACTCTGTGGTTTGGACTTGTTGGAGAATACAGGCCTTTGGATGAAGCAGAAGAAATAATGCTAGAAAATATTTTAGAGGAAAGTATGTCAGAAGGCGCTTTGGGATTATCCATAGGAGCAGACCAAACACATGAGTGGATAATTATGGAATCGGTATTGCCGAGACTCCTAAGGGTACTCAGAGAAAAAAATGGAGTGCTTTCAGTACACTTAAGAAACTATGGAACAGAGATCATAAACTCTCTGGATGAGGTTTTGGAATTAGCAAAAGCACACGAAGTGGCTGTAAAAATATCACACTTGAAAATTGAAGGGAAAGAAAATTGGCCGCTTCTAGAGCATGCATTAGAGAAAATTACCGCCGCAAAAAAATATATCTCGCTTGGGTTTGACGTCTATCCTTTTGACACTGTACACAAACCCCTGACTGATTATTTGCCCAGCTGGGCTAAAGACTTTAAGAATTATTTAAAAAATAATCCGGAACATTTAAAGCGCACTAGCAAATGGATAGAGGATACTTATGAAAAAATCGGGGATATCGTAATCGCCTCTACAGAGACACCAATAAACGTAACGGGCAAAAGTTTGAAAACTCTTTCTCAAAATAATCAAAAAAGTCTTGGGACAACGATGCTGGATATTCTAATGCACGGAGGAGAAACAATGGTTTTTGACAAATGTCTAAACAACCACCAAGTGCAGCAATTATGCGAACACGAATTAGGAGCAGTGGCTAGCGATGGGGCAGGGTTTGCCATAGAACGCGGACAAATTTTCTTAAGAGATTCTTTGCAGCACCCAAGATCATTTTCTTCTGTGTCGCAATTCTTGCATGATGCAAAAGTAAACAAAAATATCGGTATAGGCGAAGCTATCCGCAAACTAACCAGCCTACCAGCAAAATTGGTCGGCATTGACCAGCAGCTGGGTACTTTAACAAAAAACAAACAGGCTGATGTAGTAATAATGGAAGATATTCATACAACCAGTCACAAAACTCCACCGAACCCAATCAAGCATGTAATGGTAAAAGGCCAGTGGGCCATAAAAGACAGTGTGCAGACCAAACAACTATTGGGTGGTTTTATCAAGAAATCCGCAAAATGAACAAGAGAACAGTTCACCACAATAAATACACAAAAAGATTTTTATTTTTGACTGGAATTCTATTTATCCTAGGACTTCTCATACTTTACTCCGCTTCTTCTGTTCAGTCATTTAGACTTTTTGGCAGCCCAAACTCTCTGATCCTGCACCAATTCTTTTTTGGTGGTGGAATTGGCATACTTGGACTTTATACTGCCTATAAATTAAATTACACTATTTGGCAAAAGCTCAGTTTGTTTATGGTTTTAGGCTCAGCAATTTTGCTGATTGTTTTACATATATCTGGTTTTGGGTTTTCTTCTGGTGGAGCCACGAGGTGGTTAAATTTAGGGCCTTTTAGCTTTCAACCAGGAGAAATAGCTAAATTATCAGCCGTAATCTATACAGCAGCATGGTTATCAAAATACAAGCATAGCCATCCTAAAACTATCATGGAAATTGCTCCTATCTTGATAGTAACTGCAATACTTGGTGGCTTACTTCTAATTCAACCAGATATGGGCACAGCGGTGGCGCTAGTGGGGTCTGTGGGGGGGCTGATTATTACCTCAGGCATAGAATGGAAACAACTGGCTATCCTTTGCTTGATTTGTGTAATTAGTGGTTTAGTCCTAATCAGGCTAGAGCCTTATAGATTTAGCAGACTAACCACCTTTTTAAATCCAGAAAAAGATCCTCTTGGGGCTGGTTACCAGGTCAACCAAGCCTTGGTGGGAATAGGCTCTGGGGGACTTTGGGGGCAAGGATACGGGATGTCCAAACAAAAACATAACTACTTACCAGAGCCCATAGGGGACTCTATTTTTGCAGTTGCAGCAGAAGAAATGGGCACAGTAAGAATCACTGGCATCTTGGTCATTTTCTCTGCCTGGCTCATGGCCGGCTTTTCAATCGCCAGGCACACCAAAGACACTTTTGGCAAACTGCTCGTTTCTGGAATAACCACCATGATCGGAGTCCAAAGTTTAGTAAATATCGGAGCCATAGTTGGTCTTTTGCCACTCACCGGACTTCCATGGCCTTTTGTGAGTTATGGAAGTAGTGCTCTAATTATGACGCTGATCGCCTGCGGTATCATACTCAGTGTAAGCAAGCACAATAAATCAAACCAGTAACAAAAGTCAATGAAGCAACAAGAGCTGCTGGTACTCCACCATTTCAACTCATACACGGATACTCCACCCAAAAAACACTTGGGTTTATTTTTATATACTCTCCTGGCAAGCTTTGCCATATTGATAGCTATGATAGGACACACGGTCAATCAATACATAAATTTTGTGGGCAATGTAAAATCATTGCGCGCCAATATTTTGCAAGGAGGGAAAATTTCTACACAGTTACAAGATTTTAATAAACAAATTAATGCGCCCAATTTTAGCTTATTTCCATTTACCGAAGATGTAAGAGGCGTACTTCAAGAACTCCAAGAAACTGTTACCGCACTACAAAGAACATCAACACCAAACCCAGAAACAGAAGGGCAGGGGGTGGGTTTTCAAACAGAAGAAATAGCGAGACACTTAAACAACCTGGATAATTATAATAAAAGAATCGCCAAAAAACTCCAGCTTGTAGAAACAATGGCACCCAAAATACTTACTGAGAATTGGAAGCCACTTACTATAATAGACACCCTAAGCACCACCAGCAAAGGAATAAGCCACCTGAGCCAACTGTCACAAAAATTTTTACTCGGTAGTTATGACAGCCTTCTGGTTTTACAAAACAACAATGAAATCCGCACCACAGGGGGTTTCTGGGGTAGCTTTGGAACTTTTAAACTAGAAAATGCGAATATTAAAAATCTACACATAGACAGCATCTACGATTTGGACGGGCAACTACAAAAAATTCAAACATTACAACCACCGTACCCACTTTTGCAGGTCAATGACAAATGGCTACTTAGAGACAGCAACTGGCTAGCGGACACTGAACAGAGTGCAGAACTCATTTCTGAATTGTGGAGTAAAGCAACCAACACCTCACCAGATTTAATAGTATTCATTACCCCGGAAGCCATAAAAAAACTACTAGTGGTCACTGGGCCAATCGCGCTACCAAACGACAACATTATAGATGCTGATAATTTCGTGGAGTCTACACAAATACAAACCAGCATAGAGTATGACAAAATAGAAAACGAACCCAAAGCTTCTCTAAATTTACTCATTCCCGCTATCACCAAGAAACTCCAAGAACAACATTTTGATATTATTTCACTTCTTCAAGCAATAAATAATAGTCTGCAAGAAAAAGACTTTGTCGTGTTCGCCAAAGATAATCGTATACAAAATATCTTAAAAGAACTTGGGTGGACTGGAAGCATCACACAAAGCCCCAGGGATTCTCTAGAAATTGTTAGAAACAATCTTGGTGGCACCAAAACAGACTTATATATAGAAGAAAAAGATGAACTCTCAAGCGACATTTCAAAAGATGGTAAGATTACCAACACGCTCCAAATTTACAGAAAAAATACCCTGCCAAATAATCCGGCCATGAAAAATTCTACATTTCTACGGATACTTATACCAGAAAACAGCAAACTTTTAAAAACAGAAGGGCTCTCTTTGACAAATCTGGATTCTGCTAGAAGCGAAGTCAGCAAAATTCATCCAGTAGCACAAAAATGGGAAGAGGGTATGAAAAAGGATTCAGATAATAATGTTTTGATAGGCAAAGAAGCAGGCCACACCTTTATAGGTGGCTGGACACAATTAGAAGGTGGTGAGGAAACCAACATAACTATTAAATATGAGCTACCGTTTAAACTAAAAAGCCTAGACCGCCTCAGTCTCAATTATATTTCCCAGCCAGGGGCCAACCCTAAATCTTTTATCTACAAGATCAAGGCAGGGGCGTTCAAGCCCGCCTACACAACTATTCCGTACATATCACAAACTGAAAGCGGAGAAATTTCATGGTCTATACCGTCAAACAAAAATACCAACTTAGGCTTAGTACTGACCAAAAGAAATGATTAAATACTTATGAAATTAATCTCATTTAAAAAATACCTGGGACATGCCGCGATTCTGGTGGCTCTGGGTACTATACTTTCCAGAGCCACTGGACTTTTAAGAATTCGCATTCTGGCAAATTTCTTGGGAGCTGGACCGGAATTAGATGCTTACTATGCGGCCTTTAGAATACCAGACCTAATTTCTAGCGTACTCATATCTGGGACACTCTCTATCGCCTTTATACCAGTGTTTGCCAAATATTTGCACACCAAAAAAGAAATTGCTTGGGGACTAGCAAACGCCACCATCATGAGTGTGGCCTCGCTAATGGGAGTAGTCGCAATAGCTTTGATAATCTTTGGGCAAAAATTTATAGAGCTATCTGCGCCAGGATTTTCTGCGTCCCAAATGCACATGGCAACAACATTACTAAGATTTATCTCGATTGGACAAATATTGCTCTCCATCTCTATACTTGCGAGTTCTGTACTACAAACCCTAAAATCATTTTTCTGGCCAGCTATAGCTGGAGCAATGTACAATTTAGGGATTATTTTCGGGGTCATCTTTTTGTATCCAAAACTAGGATTTGCAGGGATTGGACTTGGGGTTGTTGCTGGCGGGATTGCTCATATAGGAATACAGCTACCATCTATTTTCAAAGCTTGGGGAAAATCAAAATTCAATAATTTATCCTCTCCAGCAAAAGAGCTCCTGAAACTATACGTACCTAGACTAGCTTATCTAGACATAGGACAAGCAGGGCTTTTCATCGCCACCATAATAGGATCAAAACTACAAAGTGGAACTATTTCCACTTACACCATAAGCTACGACCTTGCGCTCGCCCCTGTGGGTATTATTGCTTTATCTGTTGCCACGGCCTCCTACCCAAAACTGGCCGAAAAAAAGGCTCTGGAGGAACCACTACAGTTTTCTCAAGAAATAAATAGAGCGATGAGTCTGATCTTGAAATGGATGATTCCGGCAAGTGTAGGATTATTTGTTTTTCGTCTACCAATAATAGAAATCCTTTTCCAAGGTGGCGCATTTATGAAAAGCGATAGTATCGCCACTGCCAACACGCTCGTTGGGGTGGTACTTGGTCTTCCTGCCTTGGGACTTCTTCCGCTATTCACCAGAGTTTTTTGGGCAAAACACGAAAGCAAAATGCCGCTCATGAGCACGTGGGTGTCTATTGCATTTTTTGCCATAGCATCTTTTCTTTTTGCAAAAAATAGCACCTCTTTGAGCCTTGTCCTGAGTGCGTCAGTTTGGCTCTGCGTAGGCATGATGTTTGTAAAACTATATCTCCAAAAAGATTTTTCTTTGCGGCTAGAAGAAAAATCAAATTTGCTCAAAGATATTTTTTCTCATCTCTTACACAGCACAATAGCTGGAGTGCTTGGCTATACAATTTTGCAGATTGGCACCTGGCCAGATATTTACTCATGGCGCTGGTTTATACAAATTACCCTCGCAGGTCTCATAAGTCTTGCCACATTTTTCTTGATTGAGAAATTTTTGCGTAAAACAAAACCACAAAAATGAAGAATTCTCCAAAATCACTGACAAAACAAACCCTGAAAATCTTCTGGGAGCATTCAAAACCCTGGAAATATAGCATACTCGGCATTGCTTTTTTTGCCATCCTTGCAAATATAGCAGTGGCTTTATTACCTTGGGGGTACAAACTACTTCTAGACTTTCTTTCAAGTCAAGGAGCCATAAACAGTACAAACCAGGCAACAAAAATTCTCTTTATCATATCCAGCCTTATAGTTTTAAGGCAAATATTTTTACTCTGTAGAGACTGGGTTAACCAAAACTTTCAAGCTGGGGTAAAGCAAGCGCTTTTTAACACCTGCTTTGTGGCAGTACACAAACAATCACTGGACTTCATAAACAATCAATTCGTAGGTGGAATCATCAAAAGAGTCAGTCGGTTTGACAGAGCTTTTGAAAATATCGCCGACGAAATAGTTTTTGGATTGGGTGACACAATAGTCGCCAGTGTATTCATTACTTTTAGTTTATTTCTTCTGGATTATAAATTTGGAATCGGATTTTTAATTTTTGTAGGTTTGTATACAATTTTTATTCTAACTGTTCTAAAATTTAAAAAATCAATTGACCTAGAAAGATCACAAACTGACAGCAAAGCATCTGGATACCTAGCTGACACCATATCAAATTTCTTCACGATCAAAAGTTTTTCAAAACAAAATGAAGAATATCAAAAGATGTTTGATTTAAGTGACGCTGTAAGAAAATGGACCCTCAGGTCATGGCAGGCAACATGGTGGATGAATGCCGGCACGAGTGTTTTCTTTATGGGGCTAGAAATTGGAATAATATACTGGGCCACTAAATTGTGGAGTAAAGGGCAAATTACAGTAGGAGATATTACACTCATACAAATTTATATCACTAGAATTATTACCAGAATGTGGTCGTTTGGAAGTCAAATAAAAAATATCAGCGAATCCCTCTCCGACGCCAATGAAATGACAGAAATCCTCTTAAAAGAACCAGGAGTAATAGATATTCCAA
>CAZGEB010000025.1:0-10329 GCA_964524915.1 uncultured Candidatus Saccharibacteria bacterium | reverse complement strand
TATTTGATGAAGCTAGCGAGTGCCTTTGCTTTTCCAAGCTTTTATGAGGGCTTTGGTTTGCCTGTTTTGGAGGCCATGGCCTTGGGTGTGCCGGTTTTGACTAGCAGTATCACTTCGCTTCCAGAAGTGGCTGGGGATGCAGCACTTTTGGTAAACCCTTATAATATAGATGAGATGGCTTTTGGTCTTGACCAGCTTTTGATAGACCAGGATTTAAGAAATTCTTTGGTTGCAAAGGGGCTGCAGCGTTCCGCTGAATTTACCTGGCAAAGATGCGCGGAGGAAACCTTAAAAGTTTTGAATAGTTAGGCTCATGCAATACATAAAATTTTTTAATCAAATTTCTAAAGAGGATGTTGCTTTTGCCGGGGGAAAGGGTGCGTCTTTGGGTGAAATGACTCAGGCAGGCATTCCCGTGCCGCCTGGTTTTGTGTTGCTCGCAAGCGCTTTTGATGCGTTTATGGCAGAGGCAAATATTGCTGTAGAAATTGCTGCTGTTTTGGATACAGTGAACACGGCAGAAATGCATACGGTGGAACACGCGTCAGAAAAGATTCAAGCGCTTATTTTGCAGGCCGTCATGCCGCAAGATATTGCGAGTGAAATTATGGAGGCTTACGAATTTTTATCCCGCTCTGTCATCCCGACCGAGTCTTCGAGTGGAGGGATCTCTCCATTTCGCAAAGCCTCCAGTCGAGATGACAACAGACAGGCGTCCGATAATCTACTTGTTGCCGTGCGTTCATCCGCCACCGCAGAAGACTCCGCGAGCGCTGCGTGGGCCGGACAGTTAGATAGTTTTTTAAATACAACTAAAGAAACCCTGTTACAAAATGTGCAAAAGTGCTGGGCCTCTTTGTTTACGCCGCGCGCTATTTTTTATCGTTTTGAAAAGAAGTTACATACTCAACAAGTAAGCGTGGCAGTAGTAGTACAGGCCATGGTGCAAAGCGAGGTTTCCGGTATAGTGTTTTCCGTACACCCAGTTACACAAGACAGGAACCAACTCATTATAGAAGCGGGTTTTGGTCTTGGAGAAGCAATTGTATCCGGCCAAGTAACACCAGACTCCTACGTGGTGACCAAACATCCGCTTGCAATAGTAGATAAAAATATTTTCTTTCAGGATCATATGTTAGTGCGTTCTGTAGACGGTGGTAATGTGTGGGTCAGTACTCTTGATGCTGTCATTCCGGACAAGCCGAGGCCCGGCGAGGCGCGATCCGGAATCCAGTCTTTTGACGAACCTGGATCCCGGCTCGGAGGCCGGGATGACAAGACCACCAGTCGACAAAAACTCTCCGACGCACAAATACTCGAGCTTTCCGAATTAATTCTAAAAATAGAAAACCATTACGGCTTCCCGTGTGACATAGAATGGGCTTGGGCAAATGAGCAGTTTTACATTACCCAAAGCCGACCGATTACTACTCTTCAGATTAACGGAGTTAATCCTGCGCCAAAATACGAAAAGTTTTTTTCGCGAGATTTTTGCTTGGCGTCAGTGCAAGCGTGGGTGAGAGGGGAAAGTACGAATCCAAAAGGGTGGACTGAGCAAGTGCAGCCGCATTTGCCATATATAGTGACTGAGCGTGCAGATGATACGGTACATTTTTGGTATGATACCCGGGGTGTTGAGTGGGTTCAAGATTTGTTGGTGGATTTGGCAAAGTCAGACCAAACTTTTTTAAAAAAGATTGAACAAGGTGTGCAGAAGAGTCTAACTTACATTAGGCCTATCTACGAGGCAGAAAAAGTTTTAAGTCTTATTGAATTAAAACGTTTTGTTCAAGAGCTTGAATCTGGTTATCCATGGTTTGAGGCCATGTGGTGGTATTGTCAAATGGATAGCTCCAAGTTGGCTGGCTTGGATATTACGGATATGCAAAAGGTTCGGGAGTTGACCGACGTATTATGTAATGCTTCTGACACCGTCATCCGGAAGTCATTACTTCATGCTTGTCCAGCATTAGGAGATTTAGCGGGGGCTGTAAGCATAGAAGAAATTATGACTGGCAACATTCCCGAGAAAGAAATATTAGCGAAAAGAGACAGTGGTTATTTTTATGGTAATGAAGAGTTGCTGGTGGGTATGCGAAGAGAGGAAATTGCGCACAGGTTCAAAATAGATTTTCATATTGAAAATGTAGAGAAGGATGTACAGAAGATCTCCGGGGTTGCGGCCATGAAAGGCGTAGTGCGGGGTTTTGTGCGCAGGGTTATGGGACACAAACAAATTGGTGACGTACAAGAAGGTGAGATACTGGTTACTCCGATGACCATCCCAGATTTCATGCCAGCCATGCAGAAAGCGGCTGCATTTATTACAGACGAGGGCGGTATTACCAGCCACGCGGCTATCACTGCCCGAGAGCTAAGAAAACCTGCTATTGTAGGTACGGGTATTGCCACTCAAGTTTTGCAAGATGGTGATTTAGTAGAAGTGAATGGTAATCATGCAGCAATTGTGGCAAAGAAGTTACAAAAACCGTGTGTTGTTGGTACCAAAATCGCCACGCATGTATTGCACGATGGAGATTTGGTGGAAGTAGATGCGACTAATGGAGTGGTTAGAGTAATAGAAAAGGCAAATAGGTGATTTAATTTTGATAAAATATGACAATAGGATTTGATTTTAGAATGGGTGGGGTGGGGCATGCGGGCCTGGGTAGATATACCAAGGAGCTGCTTTTGCATTTACTTCGGCAAAATACACAAGATCAATTTGTGGTCTTTTATAATTCTTCCACCGATAAATCAGACATTGAATTATTACAAACATTTAGCAGTGTAGAGTTGGCAAAAGTCAAAGCCAGGCATTACTCTGTGCTGGAGCAAACAGAATTTTTGCAAGTTTTAAACAAATGCAAGTTGGATCTGATGCATTTTACAAATTTTAATCACCCAATTTTTTATAGAGGTAAATTTGTGGTGACTATCCATGACATGGTGCATCATGAAATGAGAAGTCACAAGCCTACTCACTTCTTGCATTACTTTTCTTACAAGCTAGTCATGGCGCATGCGATTTTGGCGAGCTCTGCTATTATCACTCCTTCGCAGGCTTCCAAGGATGCTGTTTTGAAATACACTCCGCAGATTTTGAAAAATCAAAAGAGACTAGAAAAGATTTATGAGATATCACACAAAGCCTTGGCCAAAGTTTATAGCAAAGTTTTGAAGCGCGATTTAGTTGCTGGTTTTGTTAAAAATGTAAATTTAGCAGATATTGAAAATAAAATTTCAGTAATTTACGAAGGGGTGAGTGTAAATCCAGTTTCGGAAAATATTTTACAGACTATCAAGGATAGATTTTTGCTGCGTCGGCCGTACTTTTTGTTTGTTGGGACGCTGGAGCGGAAAAAGAAAGTGCCAGATTTGGCAAAGGCTTTTGATAAGTTTATAGAAGATTATAAAATGGATATGGATTTGGTGGTGGCGGGCAAAGTAGATAGCCATTATCCAGAAGAGCGAGAAAAGATTTTGGCTGTCAAAAATAAGCAGCGGATAGTTCTGACTGGTTTTGTAAGTGACCTTGAATTGTCTGCTTTGTACCAGGGAGCGTACGCTTACGCTACTTTGAGTCCAAACGAAGGTTTTAATTTGCCAGCTGTAGAAGCTATGGCGTTTGGGCTTCCAATAATTACTGTAAATGTTCCGGTTGCCAATGAAATTTTTGACAGCGCTGCTTTGTACTGTGAAGTTGGAGATTTGGATGATGCCTCACAAAAGATGCATTTAATTGCCAGGGATGCACAATTTTACGAAAGACAGGCGGAGGCCAGTTTGAAGAGGCGTACATTTTTTGATTGGGCGAAAACAGCAGAGGAAACGATGAAAGTGTATAATCATATTTGAGATTGTGATATTGATGGATATTTTAATACAAATAATTTCTAAATATCAATAAATATCTTATTATCATGTTTGGCGCCAGGAAAGACTTGCGGATTTTAATATAACTTTTTATTTTTTATGCTTTTGGATAGTGGAAAATTAATTCTTCTTGTCGGTGGTGGTAGTGGAGGATCAGTTACTCCGCTTTTGGCTGTGGCAAAAGCTTTGGGTAAAAAAGATGAAAATTTGCGTTTTTTGTTTGTGGGTGGTAGCGGCGTAGAAAAAAGAATCGTTGAAAATTTTGGCATGCCTTTTGTATCTATTGCCTCAGGAAAATTTCGTCGTTACTGGTCTTTTGCAAATTTACTCACTCCTTTTTTGGTCGCGTTTGGATTTTTTCAGTCTTTATGGATTTTATGGAAAGCAAAACCCGCCGCTATTTTGGGGGCTGGTAGTTTTGTGCAGGTGCCGCTAGTTTTGGCTGCTTTTATTTTGAGAATCCCCGTGGTTTTGCATCAGCAAGATGTGGTCCCTAGTTTGGCAAATGTTGTGACTTCTTTTGTTGCCAAAAAGATCACTGTAAGTTTTCGGGAGTCTTTGAAAGATTTTTCTCAAGGATTTATTCTTTCAAGTTTACACAGAGAAGATCGTGCTGTTTACACTGGCAATCCTTGTCTTTTGGAAAATAAATTTGTAGAGAAAAGTATTATCCAAAATAATTTGGGGCTTAGAGAAAATCTGCCGACTATTTTAATTACTGGTGGGGGCACTGGGGCCGCTAGTTTGAATAATATTATTTGGAGTGGGCTAGATGAGCTTTTGAAATATTTCAATGTAGTTCATTTGACCGGCAAGGGCAAGGGATCTTTTAGGGATATTAAAAAAGAAGGATATTATACATCTGAGTTTTCTGATGATATGGCTTCTTTATACGCTATATCTGATTTGATAGTGTGTAGAGCAGGACTTTCTACTATCACAGAGCTGTCTTTTTTGGGAAAAGTAGCGATAGTTGTGCCGCTACCAAATACGCATCAGGAAGTGAATGCAAGTGTTTTGGAGAATTTGAATGCTGCGGTGGTAATACCCCAAGCGAAATTGTCACCTGAAAGTCTTTTGTGGACAGCTAGAAATCTTTTAATGCATGGGGCATACGCGGAAATAGAAAAGAATATAAAAGCTGTGATGCCAGGAAATTCTAGCGAAAATGTTGCGGAAGTGGTTATTGATGTTATAAATAAATAAAATGGAATCCAAGAGGTTAAAATTAGGCTTAGCTCTTTCTGGCGCTGCTGCGAGGTCTTCTTTCTATATTGGCTTTTTAGAAGTGCTGAAAGAAAATGAAATTCAAATTGATTGCATAGCTGCTCAGTCAGGCGCTGCCATGGTGGCAACTTGTTTTGCTTGCGGAACACTGGAGGCATTTAAAAAAGAAATGTTCGCCATGAGCACCTCTAGATTGTTTGATTTGTTTTTGGTGCGTGGTAGTGGTAGTGGTGGCATTTATTCTTTGGACAAAGCAGAGGAATATGGAAGAGAGCACTGGTCGCTTGGAAAAAGATTTGAAGATGTGAGTCCCAGGTTGTGTTTTATCGCAACTGATCTAGAAAAGGGTGAACCGGTTTGTTTGGGGATGGGTGACCTGGCTAGAGCTTGTAGACATTCTTGTGCTATCCCTGGAGTTTTTCAGCCATCTTCTTGGGGTGGTAAAACTTTGATAGACGGAGGGCTTGTGAGTTTTATCCCTGGGCATTTTGCCAGAGAATGCGGGGTGGATGTGGTTGTGGGGGTAAATGTAAGGGCAACGGAGCATATTTTTCCCAAGGGTTGGAGAAAATTGCGAGCGTGGTATACTTGGAGTAAGGGAAAGCTGGGATTAACCGAAGCTGGAAAGTTTTGGAAAAAAGCCAAAGAAAAAGTAGGAAGTTATGAGTTTTTAGATCCTTTGGAGACTTTGGCTGGACAAGATAAGTTTCCTGCAACTGCCTTGGGGGTTTTGGGTAGAGCTTTGGATATTGCTATTTTGGCTTCAGCTAAAACAGCATTGGAAAAAGATAATTATGGCTGCGATCTTCTGATTCGTTCAGACTCGGGGAGTCTTGGCGGAAATATTCGCTTGGGTGACATGCATAGACTTTATGAGGAGGGACGCAAGTCCGCTACTGATAATTTAGAAAATATCAAAAAATTATTAACATTAAATATATGAACATAATCATCAAGGCTACTGGCACAACTTTGACCGAAGCTATGACAGGCGACATTGAGAAAAAAATGTCTGCTTTGGAGGATTTTTTGCATCCAGAAGATAAATTGCACGTAGAGCTTGCCATGGACACTCGTCATCACCAGAGTGGGGACATTTTTCGTGCAGAAGTGAAGGTGTCGCCAGACGGGTATTATGCTGACGCAACTGCTTCTGATATGTATGAGGCAATTGATTTAGTGATTCCAAAGATACGCCAGCAACTAACTCGCAGCAAAGATAAAAAGGTTTCTTTACGCAGAAAGTTTGGCAATATTAAATGGAAATTTTGGGAGTAAGGTAGGTAAGGTATGGCTAAAGATTTGGAAGTTGAAAATTACGCAGGTACTTTGCCTTTGTCGGGGAGCTTACGCCTTCCTTTTGTTGTAAGTCGACAAGATTATCTAGGAATGGTGCAGGATGCTGCTTTTGATTTTTATATATCTCGTGCATGTGATGGCGTGGCCGGGACTGAAGAAGGCGATTGGAGGCTGGCCGAGCTGTCTGTCTTGGATTGTATTCGCAAAAATGGTGCCAGTGTGGAGGGGTGAATCGGTTTTAACTCGGGTAGGGGTTTTTGTGTTTAAAAGATTTTGTGTAACAAACTTATAAAACAATCCTTTCCAGGGGTTGTTTTTTTGTGAAAAAACAGGCATAATTAAAGCATAGTGTTTGGGTCTCCTCCCTTGGTTTAAGGGGAGGCTGGGGAGGGGTGATGAAATATGGCAATTATTAAAAATCATCCTGATTTAAAGAATTTACGCAGGCACTTAAGAAAGAATCTTACCAAGCCAGAGCAATTACTTTGGGCGGTGTTGAGAGGTGGACAGTTAAATGGATATAAGTTTCGAAGGCAGTATGGCGTGGGTAGGTTTGTTTTGGATTTTTATTGTGTACAGAAAAAGCTTGGCATTGAGATAGATGGCGATACTCATTTTACCTTAGCTGAAAAATTATATGATCAAAAGAGGTCTGATTTTTTAAAATTATTCGGAATAAATATTATTAGATTCACAAATTTAGATGTTAGGGATAACATTGAAGGGGTGGTGGCTGTGATTTTGGATAATTTATCTCACCCCCTCCATCTCCCCCTTAAACTAGGGGGAGGGTAGGAATAAAACCATATGTCATTTTTATCAAAACTGTTTCCTTTTGAACCACGTCCGGAGAAAGAGTATGCAAAAGAGTTGGCGCAAATAAATGCACTGGCTGAAAGTGTAGCAAAACTTTCTCAAGATGAAATCAGAGAGGAAATCCAAAATTTCAAAAAAACATTAGCTGATCTTTCAGGAGAAAAGCTGTATAAAAAACTGGTCAGCATTCGCCCCAGAGTTTTTGCATTGGTGAGAGAAGCCGCCAAAAGGTCCATTGGGCAATTTCATTACGATGTGCAGGTTTTGGGTGGTATCGTTTTGTGTAATCGCAAAATTGCGGAAATGAAAACCGGTGAAGGAAAAACCCTGACCGCCACTTTGCCTTTGATTTTGTTTAGCTTGGCGGGCAAGGGCAGCCACTTGGTAACTGTAAACGACTATTTGTCCAGATGGCAGGCTAGTTTTCCTGTGGGTCCGATTTGTCATTATTTAGGAGTTTCTATTGCCTCTATTCAGCACGATGCTTCTTTTATTTATGATCCAGAGTACAATCCAGAGCAAGAAGAATTAGAAAAAATGGAAGGTGAAGTGCAAGGTTTGGTTTTGGATGTGAAGCACATGAGGCCAATTTCTCGCAAGGAAGCATATGCGGCGGATATTACTTATGGTACAAACAACGAGTTTGGTTTTGATTACTTGAGGGACAACATGGTGCAGTCTCGCCAGCAATTGGTTCAAAGAGATTTATTTTTTGCTATTGTGGATGAAGTTGACTCTATTTTGATAGACGAAGCTCGTACGCCTTTGATTATCAGCAGTCCAGACTCTGACCCTACAGACAAGTACTATCAATTTGCCAAAATGGTGGGGTCGCTCGAGGCAGAAAAGCATTTTGTGGTAGATGAAAAAAGAAAAACCAGTAGTTTGACAGAAGAGGGCATGAGCCGGGTAGAAGAGCTTTTGGGAGTAAAGAATTTGTATGATAATTCCAAAGGCATTACTACCTTGCACCATATTGAGCAGGCACTCCGCGCCAGGGCGAATTATTTGAAAGACAGAGATTATGTGCTCAGGGACGGTGAAATTATTATCGTAGATGAATTTACCGGTAGGCTCATGTTTGGGAGAAGATACTCCGAAGGTTTGCATCAAGCTATAGAAGCCAAGGAAAATGTAAAAATTCAGCAAGAGTCCAAAACTTTGGCGACTATTACTTTCCAGAATTTATTTAGACTCTACGAGCATTTGGCTGGTATGACCGGTACTGCCAAAACAGAGGAAGAAGAGTTTTTCAAGATTTATCAGCTCCAAGTATCTCAAATTCCCACTCACAGACCAATGATCCGAAAAGATGAGTCGGATATTATTTACAAAACTGAATCCGCAAAGCTACAAAGAATTGTAGAAGAAGTGAAAGAGAGAAACAAAAAAGGCCAACCAGTTTTGATTGGTACAGTGAGTATCGCCAAAAATGAAATGCTCTCGGAAATGCTCAAAAAAGCTGGAATTTCTTTTGAGCTTTTAAACGCCAAAAATCACGAGCGTGAAGCGCATATAGTGGCTCAAGCAGGCCGTTTCGGGGCGGTGACTTTGGCAACCAATATTGCTGGTCGTGGTGTGGATATTTTGCTTGGCGGAAATCCAGTAGAGCCAGGAGAAGCTGAAAAAGTCAGACAAGTAGGAGGACTGCATATCATTGGTACTGAAAGACATGAGTCACGCAGAATAGACAACCAACTCCGGGGCCGCGCAGGTCGCCAAGGGGATCCTGGGTCTTCACAGTTTTTTGTTTCCATGGAAGATGATCTGATGCGTCTTTTTGGTGGAGAAAAGATGAAAAACATGATGGACTCTTTGGGGCTACCAGATGATCAACCACTAGAAGCCAAATTGGTTTCTAGGTCTATTGAATCTGCTCAGAAAAAAATTGAAGGCCTGAATTTTGATTCTAGAAAGCACGTTTTGGAATATGACGACGTTTTAAATCGTCAGCGTACTATTATTTATAAACGCAGGAGAAAGTATTTAGGTAAGCAGCTAGTGGCTAGTGGCGTAGATGCTAGTGGTTCCGCAGATGAAGTTGGTGATGGGGCTGATAATATTGGCAATGAGATTGTTCAGATACTCAATGATGAATTGGCAGATGTAGTGGCGATGGCTTTTGCTTCTGCAAATTCTTCGGATAAAAGTCCTTTGGATTATGTAGTAGAACAGGCAAGTGTGGTTTTGAATATTTCTGAACAAGAAAAACAAGAGTTGTCTGTGGCTATGGAAAATGCAGCAGATGCTGAATTTGCGGTACTAGACAGCTTGCAGAAAATGGCAGAAAAACAGCTGCGCGCCAAAGAAGCAGAAATGGGTGAGGTGTATTTGGGCTTCCAAAGATTTTTGTTTTTGCAAAGTATAGATCAGCTTTGGATGGAGCACTTGGATTCTATGGATCATTTGCGCACTTCTGTGAATTTACAAGGTTATGGACAAAAAGATCCTTTGGTGGAGTATAAGCGCCGTGGTTATGAAATGTTCCAAAGACTCCTCAAGGATATCAATAGCAATTTCGCCAGAACCATTTTGAGGGTGACGCTGACGCCACAATCCGAGAATAAAGAATTAAGAATAAAGAATAATGAGTTAGGGGTAAATGCTGAATCTTCAAGCCCACAATCTTGGGTGACAAATAGAAGTGACAACCCACCCTCTTCCCCTCGCCCTTTGGGAGAGGGTAGGGGTGAGGGTCATAGTAATATCGGGCGTAACGACCCTTGTCCGTGTGGGGCCATAAATCCAGCCACCGGACAAGTTTATAAGTATAAAAAGTGCGGCTTAATAAATGCTAGTTATCATAAAAGATAGAGAACTCCAAGCTGATTATATGAGTGAGTTGTTGCCGGACAATCAAATAGATATGACGCGGTGGCAGCAGTTGGATATTTTTGCGCAGCTGGGTAATGTGGGCAGTGAAGTTGGTCGTGCATTTAAGTGGCAGGCAAAAGGCAATGAGCAGCTTGCGGAGGGTGCGTTTTGGCGAGGGCTGGAGCTACTTGATGCTACTATTGCGGATGTAAAGAATTTTAAACGGGGGCGTGAGCTTCGTCGTGCCCGCGAGCTATTTTGTTCTGTGTATTACAAAACAGGTGAATACGCAGAAAC
>CAZGEB010000024.1:0-11137 GCA_964524915.1 uncultured Candidatus Saccharibacteria bacterium | reverse complement strand
TTGGAATATCTATTACTCCTGGTTCTTTTAAGAGGATTTCTGTCATTTCATTGGCATCGGAGATTTCTTGTTCTATTTCTTGTATATTTTGCCCCACATTCCATAGTCTTTCAAAAGCCTGCATCAAATATGACTGTACCAAAACAAAATCCCCTATTGTCGCCAATCCTTTTCGCCATTGTGATAACAAAAAATACATTACACCAAAATCCAGCGCTATCATCAAAAAGTTTTGCACGCGCAGGATAGATGTTCCAGCCATCCAAGCCTTCACAGTGGCGGACACTAGTTCAGCGTTAGATTTTGAAAAACGCTCTTTTTCAAAATTACTACCATTAAAAAGTAAAACAGCATGATGGTGGGAAATTGCATCTGAAAGCTCGCCTGAGACTTTGGTCTCTGCTTTTTGTCTAAGTTTATTTAAAGCTTGTTTGTATTTAAGGATTTTTACTTGAATGATTAGGTAAACCATCGCCCAAACTAGCATGCCGGCTACAATGAATTTATTGTGAAATCCTAAAATAACAAAAATAATGATCAGCCTGAGGATAGTTTGTCCTAATTGTGAGGTTAGCTGCTGAAATATTCTTTGAAATACATGGGAAAATCTAGTTACTTTTTTTGCGAGTCCTCCAGCAAAATTATTAATGAAAAAATCATGCGAATGATCCAGCAGTGTTATAAAGGCGGAATTATATAGATCCGAAGTTACTTTTGGAGTAAATTTGTTATAAGTAAAAGCATATAAAGATTGAAAAATCCACCCAGCTAGGCTTAAGGCGGCCATCAAAAGAAGACTAGAAAAAAGTTCGTTAAATTTCTCTGTATTGCCGGCAGATAAAGTGTCTATGAAATTCTTGTAGATCAGTGGTCTTAGAAGTGGGAATATGGCAATAAAAAATGGCGCGATCAATAAGATCGAAAGTTGTTTTGGGTATTTTTTGGCGTGTGCCCAATATATTCTCAGCGTTGCTTTTGTAAAAGATTTTGCCTTTTCATTCTTTTGCATAGAAAAAAGATGGTCAAAAGACCGAGGTTTAAATTTGCAATTATGCCGTATTTCTACAGAGTTAAAATTCTCGGGCCGTTTCGGGTTATGGCGATAGTGTGTTCAAAATGAGCAGAGAGTCCCCCGTCCATTGTTGATATGGTCCAGCCGTCGTCTTCCATCACAACCTGATAATCTTTTTCGCAAAGCATGGGCTCTATGGCCAAAACCATACCATCCATCAAATTTATTCCTGTATTTGGTGTGCCGTAATTTGGCACTTCTGGGGACTCGTGTACCGCATAACCTACACCATGACCCACTAGATCTCTTACCATAGAAAATCCTGCATCCTCTGCAATTTTTTGTGCAGCATGCCCAATGTCGCCCATTTTATTGCCCACCTTGGCCTCTTTTATGGCCGCCTCCATGGATCTCTTGGTAGTGTCGATTAACTTTTGTGCTAAAGGAGAGATCTTGCCAACTCCTACAGTTACTGCCATGTCAGTAAAAAGATCTAGATAAATCATACCGATATCTAGCCCTACAATATCCCCTTCTTGCAAAGTTCTAGCATGGCTTGGTATGCCATGAACAATTTCGTCATTTATAGACACGCAAAGAGCCGCTGGAAATGGATTTTTCTTGGAGCCATACCCTTTAAAGCTTGGGATTGCGCCCAAGGCAAGCATTTGTTTTTCTGCCTCACTCGATAGCTGCTTGGTGGTAATTCCTGGGGAAACCATTTTTACAATATTTTGTAAAATATTGTTTAGTAATTTACCGCCTGCGGCTATTTTTTCTATTTCTTCTGGAGTTTTGATCATTCCGGATTTGCTCATAATATCTTAATCTTTAGGTTCTAATAGTTTACCCACACCTTTCATTATCTTTTCTTGGACGCTTGGAATATCTCCTGTGCCGTCAATTCTTTTGGTCCAAATGCTGCGATTTTTGAAATACTGTAAAAGCGCAGCCGTGTGTTTTTTGTGTTCTTGTATTCTGTGCAGCACAAAAGCGTCGTCTTTGCGATGTTCTTTGTTTTTTCTTTTTGCGGTCCTCTTGATGATTTCAGCCTTTGGAATTTTCAAATAAATTGCAAAAATCTTTTTCCTGCCAAGAGAGCCGAGCTTTTTTAATACAAAAGCAGCCTCTGTACTCATGCGTGGGTTGCCGTTTAGTATGATGTTTGTATTTTTTGGTATTGTTTTTAAAAAATCAGTAAAAATCTTTTCGTAAATTTTTGCCGGTACAAAACCACCCTTATCCAAGGTCTTTGAAAGAATGTTTTTGTATTTGCTGTTAGTTTTTTCTAAAAGTCTCAAAGCGTCCCCAGAAGAAAAAACTTTCGCCTTATACTTTTTTTGCAAAAACTTCACTTGGGTGTTTTTACCACTAGCAGGGTCACCTAAGACAATCAGTACAAATTTTTCTTGATCTTTTATTGACATTATATTTCTAAAATTTGATTGATATCTGACTCTACTTCTTCTACGGTTTTTGTGCCGTCAATGGTATAAAAGTCCCCAATAGTTTTCAAGTATTCAATGGCTGGAAGTGCATCTGTTTCATACTGGTCCAAGCGCTTATGGATGGCTTCTTCTGTATCGTCTGTACGATGCTCAATGTCTGCACGGAGCTTCAGTCTGCCCAAAGAGTTGTCTCTTGGCACATCCAGCAAAATGATCAAAAATCTTTTTTTGCCCTTGGATCTCAAAAGTTCAATTAAATAAATCGCCTGAGTGAGCCTTCTGGGGATACCATCAAAAATAATGCCCTGGGCTCCTGCCACTTCTGGCAAATGGCTTTCTACTACTTTGTGGATATGCTCATCTCCTAGCCAAATGCCTTTGTTTTGTAAATCTTTGATTTCTCGGCCGATGTCAGTCTGTTTTTCTATTTCTCCGCGCAAAATGGCGCCCATTTCCCAATAAAAAAATCCGATCTTCTCGGCTAATCTTTTCGCCTGAGTGCCTTTACCGGCACCAGACCTTCCTACAAAAAAAATCGCATCCAGTGTATCTATTTTCATGTTAAGTATTTAAGTATTTTCTGATGGCAAGCAAACTAGCAGATGAAGATATAATCATGGCAACCAGTAGCTGCAAAATGATGACATTGGTCATAGTAAAGAAGCCAACAAAATCAGTTGAGAACCCAAAAGCCTCTCCAAGCCTGGGTAGTCCGTTGGTATAAAGAGGGATTACCGCAATGCTGGTAATGATAGTAGCAAGTACTGAATAAAGCAAGGCCTCTACCAGAAAAGGGCCCCTGATATACCAATTGGTGGCACCTACTAAGCGCATAATTTCCACTTCTTCGCGTCTGTGATAAATGGCAAGAGCCACCGTATTGAAATTTACCAAAATAGCCAGGACTGCAAAAGCAAGCAAGAGCCCTACCCCGCCAGTTACGGTAATAGTCATGACCCTAGACAGCCTTTCGATCAAAAGTTTGTTGTCATCAAAGTTTACTTTGCTGATCAGCTCGCCTCCTTCTAGTTTTTGTAAATCTTCAACGAGTTTTGGGTAATCTTCCAAGCTCTTAGCGCGCACGCGTACAGTTGCAGAAAGCGGATTTTCTGGCAGTTCCTGCAAAGACTCTATCAAAGCTGTGTCGTTTGAATGTCTTTTGCGAAAAATATTCAGGGCTTCGTCTGCTGGCACATAGTCAGTAGATTCTACAAGCGTATTTTTTTCCAATTCTTTTTTAAATTCCAAAACTTTTACTTCTGGCGCACCAGTTTTCAGATACACGCTCACATCTACCCTATTTTTGATCTCTGTCAGAGTATGCCCGATGACACCCAAAACCAAAAGCAGTCCGCTTAAGACTATCAAAGTCACAGCAGTCACAAAAGTCGCAGCCCCGCTCAGCCATAGATTTCGGCTAGCGTTTAAAAAAGCGTTTTTTATTACTCGAAAAAATGAAATTGAGTCTAGCATTAGATATCCTTAATCTTTCATCCTTAATCTTTAACTATTCCTTGAACCGCGCCTAGAAGCTCTGGTCAAGGATCAAAGATCAAGGATTAGAGATAAATTATAATTTATACTTGCCTTTTTCTTGCTCCAAGACTACACGACCACCTTCTATTGTAACCACTCTCTGGCGGATTCTGTTTACAATATCTGCGGCATGAGTGGCCAAGATTACAGTGGTCCCCAGCTGATTGATTTTCAAAAGTAATTCAATTACATCCCTAGCATTGATCTCATCCAAATTTCCAGTAGGTTCATCTGCCAAGAGTAGCACTGGACGATGCACAAGCCCTCTTGCAATCGCAATACGCTGTTTTTCTCCACCAGACATTTCTTTTGGATAATTCTCTTGTTTGTGCAGGAGTCCTACGAGTTCCAATATCTTTGGCACTTCTTGTTTAATGTGCTGCACTCGGTGTCCTGCCACTTCCATGGCAAAAGCGATATTTTCAAAAGCCGTTCGCTTTGGTAGAAGCTTAATATCTTGAAATACCATACCAATTTTTCTGCGAAGATATGGCAAGTCCTTCTTTTTGACTTGTGATAAGTCTATATCGTCAATAAAAATTCGCCCACCGTCGATTTCTTCTTCGCCGGTAAGCAGTTTCATTAGGGTGGATTTACCCGCCCCAGACATACCCACCAAAGAAATAAATTCCCCTCTTCTGATTTCTAAGTTTACATCAGTGAGGGCTTTGGTGTTGCCGTAATATTTAGTTACATTTTGCAGTTTAATCATTGCAAATTTAGTATAGCACTTTCAAAAGCCGGTGGGCAAACTTTTTTTATTCACAACAATCTTCTGCTATTTATCACTAGACATTGTGTTTTTACCCACGCAAAAAGTTAACGCGTAAATATTTTAAGAATTTGTTTAGGCGTTGATTTTTTCTAAATATTTTTCTACAAACTCATCTATTTCTCCATCTAGTACTCCTTCTGTATCACTAGTTTCTAGTCCTGTCCTGTGATCTTTTACCATTTGATAAGGGTGCAGCACATAAGAGCGAATTTGATTTCCCCATTCAGCCGACTTAAACTCTCCCCGCAGTTCCTTTTTCTCTTCTGCTTGTTTTTTGTCCTCTAGTTCTTGCAGGCGTGATTTCAAAATCTTCAAGGCGGTTTCTTTGTTTTGGTGCTGACTTCTTTCGTTTTGAATAGAAACTTTTAGTCCCGTAGGGATATGTGTTATACGCACCGCAGAATAAGTAGTGTTTACGCTTTGTCCGCCATGGCCACCTGAAGTGGTGGTCTCAATTTTCAAATCTTTTTCATTTAAAGTCACCGCGGACTCTTCTACTACTGGCAAAACTTCTACCAAGGCAAAGCTCGTTTCCCTGGTATGGGCAGGATTAAAAGGACTAAGTCTCACAAGCCTATGTACTCCTGCTTCAGCTTTCAGGATGCCGTAAGCGTAGAGGCCTTTGACTTCTACCAAAACTGACTTTATCCCCGCTTCTCCGCCACGACTAATTTCCAAAATATCAAAAACAAAACCCTTTTTTTCAAAAAATCTGCTGTACATTCTAAACAAAATTTCTGCAAAATCTTGGGCATCTGTACCACCAGCTCCAGCATGAATCGCAAAAATCGCATCGCTTTCATCATGACTTCCCGTCATGAGGGTTTCCATGCGTTTTTTGGCAAACCGAGTTTCTAGTTCTCTGGATTTGTTATGCAAAAAGTCCAAAGTCTCTGGGCTTTCATCTTGATTTTGTTGGCTTAAATCCAAAAGCTCATCTGTTTCTTTGATTAGGCTTTGCCAAAATTCATGGTGTGAGGTGATTTGACTATGTTGTTTGGTAATCTTTTGAGCTTTTTCTGCATCATTCCAAAAATCTGGATGCTCCATCAGTTTTTCTAACTCTTTTGCAAGCAACTGCTTTTGTTCCAATTTCAAAACCGGCAAGAGTACTTGCAGTTTTTCTTGAAGTGTTTTTAAATTGGCGACGATTTCGTGAGCGGACGGCATGAAAATTTTTTAATTTTTAATTTTAAACATTAGAATATCAAAATTATATTTTATCGCCAGGCTTATTTAAGACCAGTCGCCTGACAATTTCCCAAATTTGATTATGAATAGCGTCTAGACTAAGCATTTCCCCATTTTTGGAACACTCTACCAATTTGGTGTTTGGTAAGAGCTTCGCCACCTCTAGATAAATCTTGCGACACTTTTCTAAATAATTCACACTTTGATTTTCTCTAGGCTTATGAGCTTCGCGAATATTTTTGTGTGCCAAGGTCTCGCCCATGTCCAAAATAATGTTTAAATCTGGTTTAGGGATACCAAAAATACCAAATTCTAAGTGGTCCAACCATTTATAGAATTTCACTCTGTCTTCTTTGGTCAAAAAATTCATGCTGTTGTGCACCAGATTTGCCAGTACATACCTCTGCACAATCACAATTTTTCCCAAAGCTAATTCTTTTTTGATTTCACCTGCAAGCTCGGTGTGATTGACCGCGTGCAAAATTGCAGTAGCTTCAGGCTTTAGTTTTTCCTTGCTTTCCAAAAGCTCAGCAATGAGTTTTCCTGAGTGTGAATCATGATCTGGAAATTTGGCAAGTGACACCTGAAAATCAGAAAATTCCAGAGCCTCCTGGAGTCTCTGGATTTGTTCTGTTTTGCCACTACCATCTATACCATCTATGACAATAAGTTTGCCCGACATGATTTGTTATTCTAAATCTAAGTACCTATGTTTCATTTCCATGCCAGTATTTTCGAGCGCGAGCTCTGTCAGAGCTGCCCGAGTAAGTTCTGTTTTTAATGGATCAGTAGCCCCCCCTGTAGACTCATATTCCTTTAAAATCCTGTCTGCCTATGGGGTAAGCCTGGTTTTTTTAGGATTGTCTGGATCTATTTCAAGCACCTTCATCTGCATAAGTTGTTCAATGTGTTCTTGCGAGAGCATGGAAATGTGAATTATTTTACCAATCCTATTCAGACATCGCTAGGTCTGTTCGCCTTTTAAGCTCTTCATCTATGGCTAATTTTAGAAATTTTTCAAATGAAAAGAACTCTCTAGGCATTACCATGTATAACAGTTGGCTCTCTAAAAGTTCAGACTTTGTCATAGCCTTTACTGTTATTTCAGCTCGTGCCTGATAAAATTTGTTCAATTGGTCTTGTGTGGCGTCTGCTGATGGCTCATCTGGCATTTCACTGATTATGGTCTCAGACATAAAAACTTTGTATTAAGCCTTTACTCTGACACTTGGACCCATGGTGGCGTTGATGTAAGTTGCCACGAGGAATTGCCCCTTTACAGTAGAAGGCTTGCTCTTGGTGATAGCTTCTAGAGCAGTTTTGAAGTTTTCTATAATTTGAGCATCGGAAAAATTGGTCTTCCCGATAATCAAATGAATATTACCAGTGTCATCATTTTTGAAATTGATTTTTCCGCCAGCAATTTCTTTGATCATAGCAGGAACATCTACACCTACAGTACCAGTCTTTGGATTTGGCATGAGGCCGCGAGTACCCAAAAGTTTGGCAATTTGAGCAAGTTTAGGCATGAGGGCAGGGTCTGCTACGGCTACGTCAAAATTGGTCTGCTCACTATCCTTGATGGTTTTTATGAGGTCCTCACCGCCCGCTAGGATGGCTCCTGCGGCCTTGGCAGCCTCTACCTGGGCTTCTGGCACAAAAGCCGCCACCCTCAGGGTCTTTCCAGTGCCGTGAGGCAAAGTCACGGATCCACGGACAGCCTGGTCGCTTTTTTTGGCTTCTATGCCTGTGCGGATATGCACTTCTATACTTCCTACAAATTTAGTATTGGAAGTTTTTTTCAAAATCTCCAAAGCTTCTTCTAGCGAATAAACTTTGTCTACATCTACCAATTTATTATTGGCCACTACTCTTTTCGATACTTTCATAAAATTTCCTTTCGTGGTGCTGGTGTCCACCTAGGCAGACTCCCACAAATTAATTGTTCTAAATATTACAAAAACTAAATTAAAAAGTTGCTAAAAATTCATCCCAGTTTGCACCTTTGCCCTCATTCCTAGCCACAGCGTCCAGAATATCACCAACCAGTTTCCCAACTGATTCTTCGTTAATTGAGCCTTTGACAAGCATTATTTCTGAGCCATCGCCTAAAAAGACGTTAAGGTTTTCAATAGCTGGAACAACCCAGGACGGAGCATGATCAGTTTTTGATGCAGCTATAGCCAGATTTTTTAAATCATCCTTGGTAAAACCATTTGGGTAGTCTTCTGCTATATCTACAACCCTTAACTTTACTTCTCTATTCTTACTCATATACTATTTATTCTCCTCAGCGTGATAATAATTTAACCAAGTTTTTATTGGACAGGTTTTTTAGTAATTTCATTTGCCACAAATAATGCTGGGGTTTCCAAGCGACACTGTCATCTTCGAATTTGACCACGTCGAGTCTCTTCGTTTAAACCACGTGATTGCTCGTCTTTCACAACTTGGTCCACAATCTTTCTAGCCTTCTCTATAGGCATGTTAAATCTTTCGGCGAGTTCTCCTGCTAATGTTTTCATGGTAATTATAATCCCAATCTAGGATTTTCTGGTTTATTATCTTCAAAAATAGCTTCCAAATCCGTGTTGGCCCAATCGTTAACTTCTGCCGCAACCTTTGCATCTTCGGCCTTGTACCCCTCAATCCGTTTAAGTACTTCACGGTGAATCTGTTGTTGTCCTTCCGTTATGGATTTCATACCTTCGAATAGTGTGTCGTCCATACTCTTATACTTCCTTTCTAGCTAGTCTCCAGTGGAAAAACCAAACTGGACCAGCAACCAATATCATTGCCAAAGCCTGAGCTGCATCACTTTGCTTTTGAGCAGAGCGCTGCTCTTTGTCTCTCTCTTCTTGCTTTGCTACATAGTCTGAATCTGTACAGCTAGGGTCTACATAGGCAGTAGAATTGGCTTTTTGATCTGCCATCATGCGTTCACAATCCACCTTGGCTGGGTAAGAATAGTAATTTACGTGGTCTGCCTTTGGAAAAACCCAAGTTTTGAGTGCCATGTTGAGTAGCATAATCGCCCCAACAACCATAATCACCAAAGCAATGATAGAAACAAGATACAAGTAGATTTTTTTGATATGACTCATAATGTGTGTTTAAATTATAAATTTTAAATATTAAATTTTAAATCAAAGTCTGAAATCTAAATAATATTTTATATCATTTGAATTTTGAACTTGATTTAGCATTTATAATTTGTTATTTCAAATTAAGCCATCCTTTTCCAAAATTTCTAATGAGATTTTGGTTTGCTGTCGCTGCCTTAACTGTCGTTCTCGCTCACCAATTCCTAAATCTATTTCGTCACCAGGTGATGACCCAGCACCAAGCCTACTAAACAAGGCATGCACTGATGGAAGCTCTAAATATATTTCAAGATCTTTTTTTTCTAAGGGAGATTCAATTACTTCTGCCATATATAATGAAATTGTCTTAATAAGACTTTATAAATCTACCAACCCAGTTTCAAGCGCCCAGTCTATTCGCAAGTGACTTACCACTTATTCCACTATTTCCACGCCCATGGATCTTGCGGTGCCCATGACTGTGTTCATGGCAGACTCTACACTGGTAGTATTTAGGTCTACCATTTTCTTTTCTGCTATGCTGCGTACTTGAGCTTTGGTGATCTTGCCAACTTTGTTCAAAAGTGGGTTTGCAGATCCCTTCTTGAGACCAATTGCTTCCATGATCAAGTTTGGTACTGGAGAAGTTTTGAGGATGAAGCTGAAAGTACGGTCATCATAAATAGTGATTTCAGCTGGCACTACGGTGTCTCCCATAGAGGCGGTTTGGTCGTTGAAATCTTTTACGAACTGAGCAATATTTAGACCGTGAGGACCTAGCGCTGTACCTATTGGAGGCGCTGGAGTTGCTCTTCCAGCTGGAAGTTGCAGTTTTATAACTGTCTTTATTTTCTTTGCCATAATTAGTTAAGTTTATAGCTTTGCAGCTGCTAGCTGTTAGCTTTAAAAAAATATTAAATTTATATTACAAGGAAGAGAAGCCGGCGGGTGCCGCATCCTTTTTGAGGGCTTACAGCCTTTGGAATCTCCCTGATTAATACAGGAAGACAACCAAAAGTTATAAATTACACCTTTACCACTTGCAAAAAGTCTAATTCTACTGGAGTTTCTCTGCCGAAGATAGTCACCATGACCTTGACCTTGCCCTTGGCTTGATCTACTTCACTGACTTTGCCGTCGTGGTCTTTGAAAGGACCATCGGTAATCTTGACTATGTCGCCCACAATCAAATCCACTTTGTAAGTAGGCTCTTCTGAAGAAGAAGCTGACAGGAGCTGCTTGATTTCTTCTTCACTTACTGGAGTTGGTACAGTTCCAGCACCAATAAACCCAGTTACGTTTGGAGTATTTCTAACTACATACCAAGATTCGTCTGTCACAATCATTTCCACTAAAACATATCCAGGAAAGATTTTTTCTTCTACTTGAATTCTTTTACCGCCACGGATTTTTACTTTCTTTTCTTTTGGCACAAGCACGTTGAAAATCGTGGAATTCATTTCCAAATTCTCAATTCTTTGTCTTAAAGCATCTGCCACAGCCTCTTCGTATCCGCTATAGGTATGGAGTACGTACCAGTGGCGCTCTCCTGTAATATATTGTTTAGACATTATTTAAATTCTCAAATATTATTTAAATAGTAAATCCACAAGTCTCAAAAGTCCAAAATCTGCGGCGCCTAAAATAGCCGCCACTACTACACTAAAAAGGATGATAGAAAATGTGTACTTGATTACATCGTTCTTGGATGGCCAAGTCACCTTTTTCATCTCAGAGACTACGTCTCTAAAAAATTGAATAATTTTGTTCATTTTTGCTTAATTTATAGCAGTCTACCACAAATAAGTCATTTTTAAAAGGCCCTAAGACCTTTTCTATAATATAGCATATTTAAGGCCAATTTGTCTAGCGGGGTCTCCAGCTACGAAAACCACCTTTATTCCATTTCCGCCCGGACAATATACCGCTTGGCGGCACTGCCGATTGGGTATGAAGTTTGCAAGGTCAAGATTTTCCGACCTTCTTTGCTATATGCCAAAAGTGACACATCCTTTGGTGAGGCAACAAACTTTTCTGTAACTTTGTAAATATACATATTACCATCCATATCTGAGATCTCTATCTGGGCGCC
>CAZGEB010000023.1:0-11755 GCA_964524915.1 uncultured Candidatus Saccharibacteria bacterium | reverse complement strand
GGGCCTTACCGCCAAGTGGCTGTTGGGTAATCAAACTGTATGGACCAATAGATCTTGCGTGCATCTTATCATCAACAAGGTGGTGCAATTTCAGCATGTAAGCCACACCCACAGTAACTCTTTCATTGAAAGGTTCGCCCGTGCGACCATTGTACAAAGTTACTTTTCCATCTTCATCATAACCAGCCTTTTGTAATTCAGCTCTAATAGTCTCTTCCGGCACATCATCAAAAGCTGGGGTAGCTACATTGTAACCCAAGGTAGAAGCAGCCATACCCATATGAGTCTCCAAAATCTGACCCAAGTTCATACGACTCACCACACCCAAAGGATTCAAGATGATGTCCACAGGGCGACCATCTGGAAGGAATGGCATGTCTTCTACTGGCAAAATCTTAGAAATAACACCTTTGTTACCATGCCTACCAGCCATCTTATCACCCACTTGAATCTTACGCACCACGGCAATAGAAACCTGAATAGTACGAATGACCCCACTTGGCAATTTAGCGCCAGCTTCTCTGGACCACTCACGAATACTAACAACTTTTCCTGTTTCGCCATGAGGCAAAGTCAAAGATGTATCTTTCACATCGCGTGATTTTTCTCCGAAGATAACGCGAAGAAGTCTTTCTTCAGAAGTTAGATCGCTTTCACCTTTTGGAGTGATTTTACCCACCAAGATTGAACCAGACTTTACAGTAGCTCCTATGCGGATAATCCCGTTTTCATCCAAATCCCTCAGGCTCGCTTCTCCCACGTTTGGAATATCACGAGTCACCACTTCTGGTCCCAATTTTGTATCACGAACATCTATCTTGAATTCTTCAATATGGATAGAAGAGAAACGATCATCTTGGATCAACCTACTACTCAAAATAATAGCGTCTTCAAATGTATAACCTTCCCAGGACAAGAAAGCTACGACCACGTTTTGACCCAAGGCCAATTCTCCTTTGTAGGTAGAGCCGCCATCTGCCAAAAGATCACCCTTCTTTACCTTGTCACCCTTGTCTACTCTAGGTAGCTGGTTTAAACAAGTTCCATTGTTTGTTCTGGCAAATTTCAAAAGTTTATAAACCTTGTCTGTACCATCGTCTTCTGTAACCACGATTTGCTCGCCAGTAACTTCTTTTACCACGCCACTCTCTTCAGCCAAAACCAAAACCCCAGAATCTCTAGCGGCTTTTGCCTCCATACCAGTACCTATAACAGGAGCTTGAGGAATCAAACAAGATACCGCCTGTCTCTGCATGTTACTGCCCATCAAAGCACGAGCAGCATCGTCATGGGCCAAGAAAGGAATCAAAGAAGTGGCCACAGAAACTAGTTGCTTTGGTGATACATCAATACAATCCAAATCTTGAGTATGCGCAATACTAGGTACTGACTGCACACGAGCAGGCACACGCTGGTCCACAAAATATCCATTTTCATCAACTAGGGTAGTAGCTTGTCCAATCACCAATTTTTCTTCTTGGTGAGCATCCATATAACGCACTTCCCCAGTCAAACGAGAACGAACAGGGAAGATATCGCTCGAGTATTCATCTTTCAAAGTTTTTGCTAATTCATTTGAAACCACTGCACCCGCAGCACCCAAAAGTTTTCCGGAGTCTGACTTCAAATCTTGTGATAAAATTTCTCCTACGCCATCTTTGCCGTTGTTCTTGGCGGACTTCTTTACCATGCGATATGGAGTTTCCAAGAAACCAAATTTATTCATTTTGGAATAAGTGGCCAAGTGAGAAATCAAACCAATGTTTGGGCCTTCTGGTGTAGACACAGGACAAAGTCTTCCATAGTGGCTATGGTGCACGTCACGAACTTCAAAACCAGCGCGCTCACGAGATAAACCACCAGGACCCATAGCAGACAGTCGGCGCTTGTGCTCCAGCTCAGCCAAAGGATTTGTCTGGTCCATAAACTGTGACAGCTGTGAGGAAGAGAAAAACTCCTGCACAGATCCGACAATTGGACGCAAGTGAATCAATTGCGCTGGCACTACAGTATCCAAATCAGCCAAAGACATTCTATCCCTAGCTACACGAGCCATTCTAGAAAATCCAATACGGAATCTTTGTTGCAATAATTCACCCACGGCTTTAATACGACGATTGGCCAAATGGTCGATATCATCATGCTGAGACTGAGAAATATTCATGCGAATAATTTCCTTAATCACAGCTACCATGTCTTGCAAAGTTAGAAGATAACCTTCGTTGTTCAAATTCAATCTCTGATTGAGCTTGAACCTACCCACTTCTGACAAGTCATACCTTTCCGCACTAAAGAACATAGAAGAAATCAAGCTCTTGGCGTTTTCAGCTGTTGCCAAATCCCCAGGTCTGACTCTCTTATAAACTTCTTTAAATCCATCTTCTACAGAGGTACTAGGATCTTTGTCCAAAGTTGCTTCAATGTAACGGATATCACTGGCGGTATCTACGTCTGCAAATTCGGACAATATAGATCCTCTGTCAACCAAACCAAAAACACGCAAAAGGGCCGTTACAGGCAATCTCCTCTTACGATCTATTTTTACGCCTATTACACCAGATGAATCTGTATCAAATTCAAGCCAGGCTCCACGACTAGGAATAATCTTTGCCCCATACCACTGTCTACCCCTAGCATTTTCTGAAGTAAAAAATACCCCCGGAGCTTTAATGAGCTGGCTTACAACTACTCTCTCCACCCCATTGATAACAAAAGTTCCGCGATTGGTTTGTACTGGATAATCACCCAAGTACACCTCTTGCGTTTTGGTCTTTCCTGTAATCTTATTTACCAGTTTGGCTTCTACATACAAAGCAGCCTCGTATGTAATGTTGCGCTCTCTGGATGTAAACTCATCATGTTTTGGCTTATCTAAATAGTAAGAACCAAAACTTAATTCTAAATTCTTACCTGTAAAATCACGAATCGGACTGATCTCTTCAAATAATTCTCTTAAGCCGTCGGTAAACAACCACTTATAAGAATCTGTCTGGATCTCAATGAGACTAGAAAGATTTTCTTGCTCATTGGCCCTACCAAAGCTATTACGCGGTATAACATTACGCGTTGGGGACTTTGATGTACTCATATTTAAATTGTGCCAGCCGTAAAATTAATTTCTACGACAAAATGCCAAGCTGGTCTTCATCCCCTTTTCAAGTGGACCGCTTGTCAATATTGTTTATAAATAATCTGATACCTAAAGATATCTTAAAACCTAGTTTATTCCCCCAAAAATCGACAAAGGGGTGAAAAAATTAGTTCCTAGGATATCCCCAGGTCACTGTATGCATATTACAATAGGGAATAAATTTGTCAAGTCTTTTTCAAATATTTTCTCCCATTATTTAGCCGTTTTTTATCCGACTAAAAACTTAGGTGTTGAAAAGTAGACCAATACGTCCAACGAGATGCACAAACTGTCAAAATTTAAAACCTACAAAATTAAACAAAGCCCCAAAAAAGGCTTTATTTAAAAGGAATAATTAAATTTTAAGGCAATACAAACCTACTCCTCCTCTGACGCGCTTGTCTGGACATCCTGAACATCACTATTTTCGTCCAAATCCTCAGCAGATTCCCCGGGTTGATTATCATCTCCCACCTGGGCCAAACTCTTACCACTAATATCAATTTTCCAGCCAGTTAAACGAGCTGCCAAGCGCACATTTTGACCAGACCTACCAATCGCCAAAGACAACTGGTCTTCCAAAACCTCCACAACAGCTTCTTTGTGCTCTTCATCCAACTGTACACTCAAAATTTTAGCTGGGGATAAGGAGTTGGCGATCATCTTTACTGGATCTTCGCTCCACTCGATGATATCCAACTTTTCTCCGCCAAGCTCAGCCATAATAGTCTGAACTCGAACTCCCTTTTGACCCACACAAGCTCCAACTGGATCAACACCTTCCGCGCTAGCGTGCACAGCCACCTTGGCCCTACTACCCGCTTCTCTAGCCACGGACTTTATTTCAACTGTGCCATTGGCAATTTCAGGAACTTCATTTTCAAAAAGACGCCTGACTACATCTGGATGAGATCTAGACAAGGTAATCTTCGGTCCACGCATTCCAGACTCCACATGCAAAACCAAAACTTTCAATCTCTGCCCTACAGTATACTGCTCACCGCGAATTTGCTCAGAAGGAAAAAGTAAACCAGCACCATGACCTAAATCAACAATCACTGCATCACCGTCTATTCTCTGCACCATGCCCACAACTAAACTATGTTCTTTAGCTTTAAAATCACTAAATTGCTGCGTTCTTTCTGCTTCGCGCAAACGTTGAATAACCACCTGCTTGGCGGTTTGCGCAGCAATACGACCAAAAACAGCACCATCTGAAGGAGTAATATCTGTTTCAATCACGTCTCCGATTTTGGCATCCACTTTCAAAACCAAAGCAGTCTCCAAGTCAATCTCTTTTTGTGGATCTTCTACCACTTCCACAACCTGCTTTACGTCAAACATCTTGGTGCTTAAATCTTTTACGTTAAACTTAGCCACCACATTTCCCGGATTTCCATAATCCTTACGAAAAGCAGCTGCCAAAGCCAGCTCGATTGCAGAAATAACTTCTTCACGACTTAAATTCTTTTCCTCGCAAAGCTGGTCCAACGCTTGTTCAAATTCAGTGTGCATATATTTTTCAAACTTACTTTAAATAAACGAAAGGTGAGCCGACAGCTCACCAGTTAAAAAATCCCAATATCAGAATTCCATCACGTTCTCTATGATTATAACAGAATTTCTGCTGATGTCAATCTGCTCCACCAAGACCACACACACATCCACCTGAATAAAGTAATTCGCGTATTCTGGATTACTCCGTAAGTAAAACAAAATAGCAGACCGCAGTTTCTTTTGTTTATAGAAGTCCACGGCCCCCACCGCTGCCTCGTAAGAATCACCAGTGCGAGTTTTTACTTCCACGAAAATCAATCGCTTGCCCAAAACAGCTATTAAATCTATTTCCCCAAGCCTTTTGCCCTTTTTGTTAAAGACATTGGCGCCCAAAATAGAAAAGCCCTTGTCTATATATTTTTGTTGAGCCAAGCGCTCACCAAAATTGCCTAGCAATAAATGCTTGGGTTTTTCCAAAGAACTATCTGAGATATTTTTCTTTTTGTTCTCTGGCCTCAAAAGCCGCCATTTCGATTTTATATTGGCGAAGTCCATAAATAACTAGCCTCAAAGCCTGGATTAATGAAACCAAGAAAACAAAAGCATAGGCAGCCCTAGTCCCAAAAAATCCCACGAATTGATATTTGGAAGCAGCCCAAATCAATTCAAGCAACCCAAACCAAAAAAACAACCTTTTCCAACGCAGTAAATATTTTGCTGTAATCGGCACTCTCGAAGTCCTAGCTAACCACCAAAATACAAGCGCCGCCAAAAGACCAAGCGCAGCTGTAGCAGCCATAATCCAATCAAGGAGCAAAAACTCCCCCCTACCCACTACAAACCACGCATTATAAGTTTTGAAACTAGAGATTTCAGCGAATAATTCTTTTATCAGATTAACGATTCTCATATAAAACATTAATTAAATTCTATTTAACAAAAACAGCAGCGTAGTGAAATTTATCCACGGGAAAAGTTTTTTCAAGCCTCAGTCCCAATTTTTCACAAAGACTAGAGAGCTCTTCAAAAGACACTCTGTCTTTTTGGGGTGGACCAAAAAGCGAAAAACCTTTTTGCCACTCCATAATCAAGATGCGCCCGCCGGTTTTCAAAATCCTATAAGCATTACCAAGGAGGGTATGTTTTTCTTGAACTTGGTGCAGGACACTACCCACCAGCACCCAATCACAAGAAACTGGTGGAATACTAGCATCTTTTATTGGTCTTTCCAAGTCCGCTTGAATAGTCACCACGTTTTGAAGGCCTGAGTGCCTGGCGGCCGATGCAGTAGCTTCTAGCCTAGGAGGCATAATATCTACTGCATAAACAGTGCCGTCTTTGCCAGCCATTTGAGCTGCGGGAATACAAAAAAACCCTGCCCCACAGCCAAAATCAGCCACAGTGGCGCCAGAAGAAAGCTCTAGGCTTGATACTAAATTTGCTGGATTTACAAAGTTCATATAGTTAATTGGCCCTCCGTCGCCCGGGCTTTGGTGGGTAAGCAAAAATGACAAAATTTAAAAGAGACAAAATTTGTAATTAATCCCTGATGAATTGTGTTTTTGTCATCCTTGCTCATTTTTAAATTTTTGTTAATTTATTTTTTCTAATCTACAATCTTTTCTAACCTCGTAATATTTTGAATCTTTTTATCTTCTCCTATCTCCAAAAGCATCGCCCTCACAACCACAGGCCCTTCTTCAGGCACTTCCATTTTAAATTTTTTGGAAGGATCCAAATAAGAAGCTAAAGCAATTTCTTTATCCGCGCCAATTACGCTATTCAAAGGCCCAGTCATGCCAATATCTGTCACAAAGCCGGTACCGTTTGGTAGAATCCTCTGATCTGCAGTTGGCACATGCTGATGCGTACCATAAACAAAGTTTGCTCTACCATCTAAATGCCAACCCAAGGCTGCTTTTTCGCTGGTAGCCTCTGCGTGGAAATCTACTAATATTATATCATCTTCCTTTGCCACATTTGCAATAATTTCATCTGCGGCCACAAAAGGATTTTTTATACCCCCAAACTTCTCTTCATTAAAAAAAACCTTGCCATTTAAATTGATAATCAAAAAATTCACCCCATGGGATTCTTTTAAGTTCCCAATTTCGGATTTCGAATTTCGGGTTTCGGGTTTTATTCTCGCCCATCCTTTCCCTGGCCAAGCCCCCATATAATTTGCTGGGCGAATCAAATTACGTCTTTCTGTAAAGCACTGATTTGATAATTCCCGCTGGTCCATCACGTGGTTACCAGAAGTATATACATCAATCCCGAGCAAATCTAACTCAGCGAGTGTCTTAGGTGCCACACCCTTGCCGTGCGTCAAATTTTCCACATTTGCCACAACCAAATCAGGGAGATATTCTTTTCTCCACATAGGCAAAACCTGGGACAATCCTCTTCTCCCAGGTTTTCCAACTATATCTCCGATAATTAAAATTTTGGGCATGAACAAAAAATAGTCCAAAAAAGATTTATTACGAACAACCTAAACCACCTTATTACCAATAATCAAGTTAAGTTTTTCCAAAATTTGTTCCATGATATCTGCACAATAAGGAGTCTGTCTTTTTATGACTTCTAAATTCGCAGCAACAAAATCTCTACTTTTAATCACACCTGTCAATACACTCTCTCGAGATCCTTGTAGAGTATACCCATAAGGGACATCATAATCGAGACTAAAAGTTCTCACATGCCCACTCCCTTCCGTTACCCCTCTTAAAAAATCCGATTTTTTTGTCAATTTTTCAATTTCATTAAAAAGCTGAATTTCTGCCTCTGAAAAATTTGTTTCTACTTGTAGTGTTTCTGAGTATGGGGGTTTTCTCAGTGACCTCTCAAATGTATGAATCGCCATTTCTTTATAAATTAATAACTTATTTGCTTACTACTTACAAATTTTCGCCTAACATATCCCACCACTCTAGGCTTATAACAATAACCATCTTTAAACGTTAATTTCCTTGCCAAACATCACTCGCACATAGGTTATCATGCTATATATTAAGAAGAAATGTTATCGCGACCTTTAAACATACTATCTATGAGCTGATTAAAAGCGGCTTGTTGATTTTTAATATAGACTCCCAAGAGGCGATCGCGTTCTTGTTCATCTAGGCCATACTCTTCCATCAATCCAAGCATGAATTCTTTCCGTTTTTTATACAATCCTGGTTCTAATAATTCAGGTAATTCCTCGTACGGATAGATATACCTCCCCAGACCATCTTTCCTGCGCAACATAACGAGCACTGCCTCATGAAATAGAACGTCTGAATCTAATCTTTTAAGTTCTGGGTTTGAAGGTCGACAAAAGCTCATTTTAATAATAATTAGTTATCTCGCATATTCCACCACTCTAGACTCTATAACAATAACCATCTTTAAACGTTAATTTCCTTGCCAAACATCACTCGCACATGGGTAAATCTTAAGCTCGTATCTGCACCAAGAATTTGGCACAAAGCTCGGAATCACATGTAACCACCAAATAAAAAGCACGATTAATCCCAGCATCAAAACCGCCATTTTATTTTTTCTCACAATCCACACCGCAGGCAAAAAAGCCAAGGAGATGAATAATAAAGCAAGCAAAAAATAAGTCGCGAGCATGCTAGTGTCTGTACCAGCTGGATAAGTTGAATAGCGGTTTATCAAAGCCGTCACCAATTCACCAAAGGTAAATGCAAAAATAATCCCAAAAATAGCACTGGCTATGGCAAAAATTTTACTCATTTTTGATCATTTTTACTTATTTTTGCTCATTTACACTACCTGGCGTACTCAACCACTCTTGTCTCGCGGATGACCACTACGCGAATTTCACCTGGATACTTCAACTCACTCTCTATACGGCCTGCCAAATCTCTGGCTAATTTTTGTGCAGCTGCATCATTTACTTTGGAAGGGCTTACAAATACCCAAAGCTGGCGACCACCACCAAACACCCATGACCTGTCTACCTCTTCATAAGAATTCGCCACAGCTTCAAGCTCAGCCAAACGCTTTATATAATTTTCCGTACTATCTTTTCTAGCCCCAGGACGACTTCCAGAAATACTGTCGGCTGCGTCTACTATCATGGCCTCCAAAGACAAATCATCTAAATGCTTGTGTGTAGCTGTTTCACTTACGTCGGTGTCATGATGGTGTGACTCAATAGCTTCTACCACGGCTGGAGACAAACCAAACTTTTCCGCAATCCTACGGCCAATTTCCACGTGAGTACCTTCCATATCTTGATCCAAAGCTTTCCCAATGTCGTGCAAAAGAGCCCCTTGTTTGACTATGGAAATATCAGCCTTGAGTTCCTCGGCCATACTCGCAGCCAATTTTGCCATCTCTACACTATGACGCAAAATATTTTGCCCATAGCTAGTACGAAAACGAAGGCGTCCAACCAAATGAACTAATTTTGGAGGGAAGTTTGTGATACCAAGTTCAAAAACCGCATCTTCACCAGCTTTGCGAATTTCTTCATTTATTTCTGCCTTGCATTTTTCATAAGCCTCTTCAATTTTCGCTGGATGAATTCTACCGTCTTGAATCAGGCGCTCCAAAGTTCTAGCGCCAATATGACGACGAATTGAATTAAAACCACTCACCACCACCGTGTCGGGACTATCATCAATCAAAATCTCTACACCCATGAGAGATTCAAAGGCGCGAATATTTCTACCCTCTTTTCCGATAATCCTTCCTTTCATTTCCTCGCTTGGAATAGCCACAGTAGTTGTGGTGGTTTCAGCCGTCACATCCGAAGCTATACGTTCAATAGCCTGAGCCACTATTCTAGCGGCTTCTTTGTCTGCATCTTCTTTGGCTTGAGCGATCAACTTTCTATGCAAATGAATCATGTCTTCACCAATGCCTTTTTCCGCATGTTCCATCAGCACCCTACCAGCCTCTTCTTTTGTGAGTCCTGCGATTTTTTCCAAAGTTGCAAGCTGCTTGCCTTTTGCCTCTTTAGCTTCCTGAAGCAAAATCTCAGACTCAAGCTTTTTTTCTTCTATATCTTTTTTTGCCACAGCAATCTCAGACTGCTGTCTTTCTAAATCTTTTTCTTTCCTATCAATTCTATCTTCAAACCTACTAATCTGCTGACGAAAATCTTCTTCTGCCTTCTTGGCCTGGTCTGTAATCTCCAAAGCGCGAGACTTGGCGTCTAGCAAAATTTCCTTTTCTTGGCGCTTGGCCTCTTCGAGCATTTGGGTAGCCTTTTGTTCAGCGCTCCCCACCCGACCAGCCATAATTTGGCTACGAATAAAGTAGCCCACAGCAGCACCCAAGGCCACTGCAATAATTAAATATAAAGCAAACATAACCTTCTCCTATTAAATTTCAGGAAAAAGCTGAAAAATGGGTACGAAAACTACCTCACAAAAATCTTTTGTGAGTTCAAACTAAGAAAATTGGCTCGTCTACTTGCCCCTAAAAAATCTAGTAATTTGCCAAATAAGCCAAAGAAATTAAATGAAAATACCCGAATCAGCATCCCTGTAAATTTCCACCGTTAATCATTAATATAGTCTTCACAAGACTATTCCTAAGATACCACATTTACACCCCTTTGTAAACCTGAAAAAATTTGCCAAAAAGCCTTAAAATCGCTATGCTAAAAGTATAAAAATTAAGCAAAAAACTTATGAACGACCAAGAATTTATGGAAGATGATTTTTGTGATTGCGGCTGCTCGCTTTTCCCAAAAGTAGGCCAAGTGGCTCCCCATTTCCAAGACCTACAAACCTACCACGCCGGTGAATTTCACCGCGTGTCTTTAGGTGATTACAAAGGTAAATGGTTGGTGCTTTTCTTCTATCCAAGAGATTTTACTTTCATTTGCCCAACGGAAATAGAAGAATTTGGCAAAATGTACCCCGACTTTCAAAAAGAAAATTGTGAAATCCTGGCTGCTTCAACCGATAGTGAATACGTCCACCAGGCCTGGTTCACTACCGACGCCAGACTTTCCGGTGTGAAATACCCTATTATTGCGGACACTACTCAAGAGTTAGCAGATGCTTATGGTGTACTAGATCACGATGGCTCTGCACAACGCGGTACGTTTATCATAGACCCAGAAGGGGTTTTACGCTTTATGTTAGTTTCTGCTGATTCAGTTGGACGCAACATTGCCGAAACTTTGCGAGTTGTCAAAGCTCTGCAAACTGGTGAAAAATGTCCAGCCAATTGGGATGAAGGCAAAGAAACTTTAGGAAAAGCATAAAAAAGCTCGAAATTCCAAACTCGAAATTTGAAACAAATTCAAATGACCGAAGTAGAAAATACAAAACAATATGACCTAGAAGACAGAACTCTTAAGTTTGCGAGAGATGTTCGAGTGTGGATTAAAAAGATACCAAGAACTATAACCACAATAGAAGATGGAAAGCAAGTAACCAGATCATCTGGGTCAGTTGGGGCCAACTATATTGAAGCTAACGAATCTCTCAGCAAAAAAGACTTTCTTATGCGTATAAAAATATGTCGCAAGGAAGCCAAAGAAAGTACTTACTGGCTAAAATTATTGGACCAAAATGATATTGCCTTAGAAAAAGAACGAATACGGCTATTACAAGAAGCTAAGGAATTAATGATGATCTTTGGTTCAATCATAAGAAAATCAGAATAACTTTGGATCATTTGAATTTATAATTTGTTTCGGATTTCGTTATTAAGATTTCGAATTTAAATTTTAAACTATATGTTTATAGCTAAACAATTTTCATCAATCAACGGTGTTTCTGGGCTTTCAGAAAAGCAAATGAAAGAGCACTACAAGCTCTACGAAGGCTATATCAAAAAAGCAAATGAGATTAGCGAAGCCTTGAAGAATGTAGACTACTCAAAAGCCAACGCCACCTACTCGGACCTTAGGGCACTTAAGATGGGATACTCTTTTGCAGTCAATGCTATAAAGTCCCATGAACTTTACTTTGAAAACCTTTCGGGTGACGGCAAAAAACCTGAAGGCACTGTTGGTAAAATGATAGCCGATCAATTTGGCTCATTTGAAGCCTGGGAAGAAGATTTGAAAGCCACTGGTATTGCAGCTCGCGGTTGGGTCTGGCTTGCTTTTGACTGGCAAAATCAAACACTTTTCAATTATCTAGGCGACCA
>CAZGEB010000022.1:2101-12178 GCA_964524915.1 uncultured Candidatus Saccharibacteria bacterium | reverse complement strand
AGCATTATGATACCCTGCTGGAACGAAGAAAAAACCATAGAAAGGTGTGTTTTGTCTTGTCTTGCCCAGTCTATTCCGGTTCATCAAATCTTGATAATAGATGATAGTAGTATAGATGACACTCCAAATGTTCTCAAAAAATACGAGGATAGAATTACAATTGTCCGCACGCCCAAAAATTCGGGAAACAAAAGTCATGCTCAGGAATTTGGTTTTCAGTATGTTACCGGAGACATAGTAGTCACCACAGACGCAGACACAATCCTAGACACGCACTTCATAGAAAATATTATTTCTGATTTCTCTGACCCCAAGATAGCAGCAGTAAGTGGATACGTAAAAAGCCTCAAAAACAATTGGCTCACACGTTGCCGTGCTTTTGAGTATGCAATCAGCCAAAACATCTACAAATTAGCCCAAAGTTATATCAACTACATGTTCGTGATTCCTGGGGCAGCTGGAGCTTTTCGTACTCATATATTTAAAGAATACTTAACTTTTGAGCATGACACAATCACTGAAGATTTAGACTGGACCTGTAAACTCCACAAACATAATTTAAAAATTGGATACAATCGCAAAGCAATAGTTTTCACTCAAGATCCAGCGGACCTGCATTCTTATATTAACCAACTACGCCGTTGGTATGCTGGGGGTTTTCAAAATATCATCCTCAAACATAGGCACATTGTGTTAAAACCAGCCCAGGCACTGGAAATTTCTTTAATGTACATAGAAGGATTGCTTTTTTCCCTGATTATCTTTGCCCTACCTTTAATCAACTTGAAGTTGGCGATCTATTCACTCTTTGCCTCTGCCGTGCTTTTGTTCGTAATTTCTATCTACGCTTCAATTAAGGAAAAGCGATTAGATTTGTTGATGGTATTCCCGGGCTACATTTTCCTTTCTTATATAAACGCTTACATATTCCTGGAGCAATTTGTAAAGCAGGTACTATTTCAACAAAAAGCTCTTAAGTGGTTTAAGCCAGAAAGACTCCGTATATGAACTTTGGACCAATTTTTCCTTTTTTTGGATTATTTTTTATAGTCCATCTCATAATAGTAGTAGTTAATAAAATTCGTCTTGCTATCAAGGGGAAATAAATCAGTATGAAATTTTTTGATAAATTAACAGCCGGCTTGATTATACTAATAGTTGCTGCCACCGTAGCAACCTCTGCAAGCCTAATAGTTCGCAAAGCCTTTACAGATAAAGATGCTAATTTTAAAATAGCAGAAACTTTATTGAATGACTACAAAAAGCACAATCAAGAACAGGCGCTAGCAAAACAAGAGAGGGTTTTAGCAGAAACTGATGAAAAGCTCACATCTGCCACAGTCTCCGCCGAAAGAAACTTTGAGCAAAGAAAGGCAGCTTGCCAGCAATCCCTATCCACCGCAGAAAACATTACGTCTATAAAAGACCTTTTGTTGTCTATGAACCTACCAACTGACTTGGCTTACAGGGTCAGCTTGGCAGAGAGGTATAATATTAAAGAATACAGGGGTACAGCAGAACAAAACAAAAGATTGATTAAATCAATCAATGAGGACAACCTGGAAAGATGCGTTGAGCAGGACACAAATTCTTTCGTTGGGCAAAATAATTAAATATTTTAAAGCTTTTTATTAAATCATTTATGAAAACAAATTTCAATAAATTGGCGATTACCCTACTAATCGTGGCCTATGCATTCATAGGTTTTGGCAAAACAGCCCTAGCATCTACAAACCTAATCAGTAATGGCTCGGTGGAAATAGCAAGTAGTAACCCCAGTTTGCCTCAAGGATGGTTCAACACCAAATCAGGCAACAACACTACTGTTTTTAGCTATCAGAACTTGGGCCAAAGCGGTAGCAGTGAAGACACTCGCAGTCTTAAAATCCAAATGACTGCCAGAGCAAATGGAGAGGCAAAATGGTATTTTACTGAAGTACCAGTGACCCCAGGGCAACAATATAAATTTACAGATCAGTACCGCTCCACAACTACCACTAGCTTGCAATTAAAGTTTAAATATTTAAACGGTTCTACTACAACCAGTACTTTGGCAAACCTATCAGCCGCAAGCGCCTGGAAAGCCTCTGTACTAAATTTTACAGCACCACAAAAAGCAGTTTCTGTAACTGTCATGCACACCCTGGCCAAAATCGGAACCCTGGAAACAGATAATCATTCACTAATAAACACCAGCGATACTGTTGCCCCAACAGTTACCATAACATCCCCAGTAGACGGAGCCGGTGTATCAGGAATTATCAATGTCAACGCCACTGCTAGTGATAATCTCGGGGTGTCCGGAGTACAATTCTACGTGGACGCCAATCCAGTTGGAAATGAAATAACTACAGCTCCCTACACCTACAACCTAGACACTACGATTCTGACCAATGGTGCACACACATTGCTCGCAAAAGCCATAGATGCTGCTGGCAATCAAGGTAGTTCTACGCAGATAAATGTGAGTGTCGCAAATGTAGTACAACGCCAGCCGATAATTAATTCTTTCACCGCAGCTCCATCCTCCATAATCGCCGGGCAAAGCACAACTCTTTCCTGGAACACTTTAAATGCAAACAGTTTGAGTATTGATCAGGGTGTGGGCGCTGTATCTGGCGAGAGCATCACAGTTACACCAACTCAAACTACTACATATACTCTCACCGCAACAAATACTTCTGGAGTTGTCACAAAATCTTTAACTATATCTGTAGCCAGCGCTGGTCCAAATCTGATTCAAAATCCTAGTTTGGAAGCCAGTACCGCAAACCAACCAAATAACTGGAATCGTTCATCTTGGGGTAGCAATACAAATTCTTTTGTTTATCCGGTAGTGGGCCCTTTTTCACCAAACGCCGCCAAGATAATGATGACGCAGTATACAGATGGTGACGCAAAATGGTATTTTGACCCTGTTTCAGTATTACCAAATACACAGTATGAATTTTCTGATGTATTTAGCTCAAATACAACCTCTAGAATAGTAGCGGCCTACACTGACGCAAACGGTACCATTACTTATGAAGAACTGGCCAACAATGTTGCCTCTAGTAATTTAGCCTGGTCAAACGTCAATATAATCTTGACCACTTCGCCAACGGCAAAATACTTAACTATATACCACTTAATACAAAGTGTGGGAGAAATCTCTGTAGATGACTTTAGTCTGAGACAAATCAATCAGGACCCTGCAGATCTGTTTACGCAAGGCATGGTCTCTCTAGCTTTTGATGATGGCTGGACTTCTCAATACGACAACGGCTTGCCAATTATGAAAGCTGCCAACATGCACGGAACCTTCTATATCATCACTCAAAACACCATTGGCAATACACCAGCGGCCAATTATATCCTCAATCCATCTTTGGAAACCTCAACCACAAACCAACCAAATAACTGGAATCACGGAAATTGGGGAACAAACACAACTACTTTTACATACCCAGTAGCTGGAAAAGATGGGGCAAATGCAGCTCAAGTGAGCATGTCAAATTACACAGATGGTGATGCCAAGTGGTTTCCAGATGACATAACTGTGGCCGGCAATACCACCTACAGATACACGGATTTTTACAAAGCTTCTACCAACTCCAAGATCACTTTAAGATTTACATTGGCAGACAACAGCTACCAGTATCTAGAGGCCGTCGTGTTGCCTTCTAGCAATGATTGGAAGTATGCAGATGTACAGTTCACCACCCCAAGCACAGCTACTTCCATGACCGTATTTCATCTATTATCAAGCAACGGAGACCTCACTATTGATCAAGTGGGTATTTCACTAGACAACACTTACCTTACAACTCAACAAATGCTTGCTCTGGCAGGCAATGGCCATGATATAGGTTCTCACACCAAGACTCACCCATCACTTACCAGCATCTCTCCCTTGCTAGCACAGCAAGAAATAGAAGGATCAAAATTAGATTTAATAAACGCTGGAATCAATCCTGTCTTCAATATTGCCTACCCATATGGAGACTTCAATGATCAAGTTAAACAAATGGTGCAAAACGCAGGCTATGCAACTGGAAGGAGCACGCTTGCTGGCTACAATACCAAGGGCGCGGACAAATACGCACTTAGAGTACAAAATGTAGAGGCAAGCACCCCACTTTCCACGGTCCAGTCATGGATAAACACTGCGGCCACTAACCATACCTGGCTTATATTAGTTTTTCATCAAATAGAAAATTTAAACCCACCGCAATACGGCACATCAACAAGTGAATTTCAACAGATTATAAACTATATCCAGACAGTACCAGTGACTGTAAAAACAATAAAAGAAGCTTCACAGTTGCTTTACTAATAACAAATAAATTCAATTTAAAAGACCAGCCCACATGGACTGGTCTTTTAAATTTTGTATTATATACAATTGCACTAATTATATAAGGCTTTACATATACCACCAATGAGCAAAGCGAGGAAATGCTATTTATTAATTAACAGCCGCTGTAAAAGCTGCCAAAGAAGCTGAATCTGAATTTACTCTCCAGTCTCTTTCTTTGTTTGTATTGAACCAAACAAAACCAGAAATACCAAGTTTAGGCATTTGCTGGGTAATAGCATCTGTTATCCAAGCAGCCTTACTTGTGCCGGCAGTAGAGGCCATAGAAATGGCGTAAATTGGTTTCCCAAAGCCTTTCACTTCAGATACAGCTGGACCAAAAATTTCGGCAAATGTTTGCCACGGACTGCCAAAATTAAAACCATCCAATCCAATTATATCCACCACGTCTGAACCAGGATAGTATTTAGTAATGGCATTGGAAGTTACGCTTGGCCAAGAAGTAGAATTGGGCGCCCATGCAAATTTTACATTAGAGACGTTGGTAAAAAATTTTCTTAAATATCTAAAAGCCGCAGCAGATTTTTCTGGGCTATTACCGTTATTTACACCAGACCATGGATACCAATCGCCATTCATCTCTTCAAAAGGAACCAAAATAACATCGCCGCCATAAGTCTTTGCGCTAGCGGCAAAAGAAGTTAAGTAACTATCCCATTTACCACTTGTGATGGAATCGTAATTATAATCCGGCTGGGTAATGATATCCGTACTTCCATTTGAAGGCTCCCAAAAAATTACTAAAGTCTTTCCTTGTGGCTTTAAAACAGACCCCACACTGGAAGGAAACTGTCCGTTACTCCCCCAACCAATAAAAACAGCCTGCATGTCTGCCTGCTTACCAACTGTGGTTTCAAAACCAGCCAAAGCATTATCCTCCCAACCATTATAAGCGCCCCATTTTAAACTAGAAGTGGTAACAACAGCGGGAGCAGTACTTGGTGGTGGCGGAGCGATTGTTGCGGGAGTACCAGTTGGAACAGTCGCCACAGATGTAGTACAAAAAGGTACAGAAACTGGAGCTTCGTTAGAATAAGTTATTTTTTTACTAGTACTTAATGAACGTACCTGGTAAATCCATGTACCAGCCGGAACAGCATTGTCCGTGTAAGAGAAAATCGAGCTGGACAACTTTGGCGATAAAGCCACCCAGGCGGAATCAGGTGCCCCACTGGGCTTTCTTTCCACGTAATAACCAGAAATTCTAGTTAATGCAGTCCAAGATAAAAATACTTGCACTTGATTATTCTTGCAAGGCATTACAGTAGCGCTCAAACTCTGACTAGAATAAGCACCCAAAACCTCTGTTTGCCCAGGATTTGTCTGCTGAGAAGGCACCAAAGAGGCGTCAGGCTCCTCTCCAGAGGCGCCCAAACTCGCAGCTTCTTGCAAATGATCTAGCTGCTTTTGCATGGCAACAACCCTACTGTCAGAATAATAATTCGTCTTAGAATTATGAACAAAACCAACACCTTCGTATACCAAAAAAATCAACAAACCCAAAATTACACCGGCCAAGATCAATTTTTTGTTTTTCATGATAAAAATATATAAATATATCGTTGTCTTAAAGAGCAAAGCTTTGATTTTCTGCTTGATCATAAGAGATTCGACCAAGAACAGATAACTACTTAATTACGCCAACAATGTATTTAACGGAGTATTAGATAAAAATGTTACAAGCTTAATAATAATTTTTAAAACAACAATTTTCACGACAAAAACAGCATTTATTAAATAATGCCATAAAAAAGCCGTGAAGTCAAACCAAAACTAATAAAAATAGTTTTTAAAAAGCAATTTCCGCCCATAAAACATGAGCGGAAATTTACCTTGAAACCTATATTTTAGACAGCCCTACCTTGTCACAGAAATATTGTCCGCGGACTCTGGTGTAGCAGTCACCACTACCCTATCACTAGTTGCCGACTCTTTGGCAATAGTATAACCACTGGCATAACCAGTGCAAGGCGGGGTAGTTGGTTTGGTGCCAGTTTTGGGGTCTATCGGCATCACCACCAAATACTTAGTCACTAAAACAGCACAAAGGTCTATATTGGTCGCCCCAGCAGCAGCGGTAATCAATTTCGGTGTAGCGTCTATCCCAGCAGGTAGGCTACCCTGATGATCTACATAATACTGCTGCACTGCCCCAGCCAAACTCGCAGTGTCCGTGTACCTTTGAGTGTCACGAGACTGCTTAAATTTTTCCGCGGGATTAATAGCCACCAAGACTATAGTTGCGAGCGCTGCGATAAGAGCCATAACCAAAAGGATTTCTATTAAAGTAAACCCTTGTTGCAATTTTTGATTTTTCATAAAGATTGGTTAATGATGAAAAATATTAAATTTAAAAAATAAATTAAAACTCTGCTAATTCTTTCCGGCTAACAACCTCAAAAGAATTATCATTCAGAGAAAACACCACCTCCAAATTGGTGTAGGCGCCACTAGGAGAAATGACAGGATAAACCGATTGTGTGCGAATCGTATATTGGTGGTTCAATTTAGTTACATAGACTATTTTGCAAGTAATATCACCTATGGATATTTGCTCCATCACCCCAGCATATTCCGGATTATTAATAATTTTTCCAATCGCCACCTGCACGCATGCTTCGGCGAAAGCTGCGCTTTTTGTTTTAAATTCACCCCACAAGCTACTCACCCTAAACGCCACGCTAGTAGAACTTAAAGATAAAATCACAGCCAAAACCACAGCAGACAAAACAACTGTTGCCAGCATAGCTATAAAACCATCTTCTTTATTTGCTTGGTGTCTAGTCTTCATTTCAAAAGTTTTACAACTGCAAAACTTTGCGTTCGGCCATAATTATCAGATACTACAAAAGAAATCTTTACTTGCCTAGCTACCCCGACCGGGGGCAAATTTTCAAAAACCAAATCACTCACCAGCACAAAATCGTTGTTTAAATCTTCGTAATCACCTTCCCCTATTTTGATTTGCATCTTGCCGTCACTTAACCTCATCTCCAAAAGCTTTCCATCTCTCATCAGAGAAAGTCTGCTGCCGCTACTAGATGATGGAGGATCATTTACGGATTCCACTCCCATAAAAACCCAGTCAAGTTTTTTTAAGATAAAGCCAGTTTCTTCCTGAAAAACTAAATTGGTTTTCAGCTGCTGTCCAGATGCAGTAATATAAAAAGCGCTGAGGCCAGCTGCTGAAAAGATCACCACAAACAAAGCCATATAGAGCAAAGCTTCTATCAGTGTAAATCCTTGATTGTGATTAGAATTTTGATGAATAACCTTTTTCATGGGCTATGAATCATTTTAAAAGATACGGAGGATGCACTTGCCACATACAAAAGAGGCCCTTCAAAAACAAGCCCGCCGTAAATTAAATTTGGAAAACTAAAATTGCTATTATTTATTTTCACTATGGGGTTTTGAGGATTAGAGGACCATACCTGAAATTCACTGCCGACCTTGGCTGTAGATAAAAAAGAGTAATTCCCGGCAACTGCAATACTAATCACACTAGAGCCTATGTCTGTAGATTGTTTGAGTAAGAGTCCTGCCCACGGATTTCTGACGTCATAAATATAAAACTCCGCGCCACTACCAGCCACCGACTCCCTACCAAAATAAAGATAACCATTTAAATAAAATATACTGGCGCCATCTTGACTACCAGGCAAATTCTGACGAGCCGCTACAATTTCTGTAGGTGATGATGAATTGCTGACGTCATATACCAAAACCTCTCTAATATTACTATCTGCCGCCATAAACAAAACGGTTTTTCCAAGTATCTTGGCAACAACAAGGCTCTCCACTGTAGTATTGAGTTGTGTGCCAGCGCCGATCTCAAAAGCCGAGGCGGGATTTTCTACATCAAATATATGAAGCTCTTTTACACTACCTTCTCTGACTGTGACGTATACCTTTTTGTCAAAATAAAATAATTTAAATGCTTGGGAAAGTGCGCCCGAAACATTTTTCAGCACTATATTTTTTACCAGCACTGGATTTTTAATATCTGTCACGTCAATTATTTGCAATTCTCCTGGGGTTGTATTTCTAGCAGCAAAAACATAAACTTTATCCTGTAAGTGTGCAACTTTCAAATCATTAATTTTGATACCCGCATCAAAAGCATTTGCAAAACTTATAAATGTAGGGCTACTTTGAGCTTGGCAATTGGAATTTACTGTAGCACTATTGGTATCATTTATATACAAAAAAGGAGCTGTATCTGCCGATAAATAAACCACGCCATTTAACACATCCAAGGCTGTTGGTTTTCCAGAACTTAAACTGGCGCAGTTATTAGTAGCAGGCGCTGCCCATGAGCCAATAGGAGGATTGGTAGCGCAGTGAGATAACCCCAAAGCCATTTGACTATCCAAAACCCTGGTGGATAATTTAAACTGCAGATCTCGGTTACCACTCCCAGCCCAAGAAGCTGTACTGGAAATATTTTTACCGCACAGAGTAACAGCACCCTGATCTATATTTGAGCTTATAGTGTAAACACCATCCTGAATCATTTTGTTATCAAAATTATTATAATCTACAGAAATATCTACTAGTGAGTTTTCTAGCTCGGTAGAGGCTTTCAGTTCCGCCTGCTTAGACATCTCAGCATCCAAAACCATATCTTGGCTGCTTTGCATACCAATCACCGAAACAGACACCATAACCACTGCCAAAGCCATGCTTAATAAAATCTCCACCAACACAAAACCAGTTGGCTGTTTTATTCTCAAATTAATTTTCCCAAGTAATCCTGCCGACATTGTTTATAGAAATTTTATAATTCACACCAAAACCACTCAAAATTAAATCACCGCCAGATACAGCTGCGTCTCCACTCAAAGACTGAAAAACCACTTGGGACATGCCAGACCTAGAAATACTACCCCTCGCCGGAAAGACTTGATTTGCAGCACTCTCTTCATGAAAAACTTTTCCGGAAAACAAAGTGTAGGAGTGCTCACCAAAATAAACACCGTAAGAAGTTTGGTCTATATTTGCCATGCTTTTGGCCCTAGCTTGATGCAGTAGCTGCAAAACCAAATCCTTTTCCGAATTAATTTGCGTTTTTTGAAAAAGAGGCAGACCAAACAAAAATCCCCCACTACACAAGACAACCAATATAGACATGGCTATCAAAAACTCTATCAAACTAAACCCAAAGTGCTTTTTGTTTTTTAAACAATAAAATAAATTCATTGCAAACGAATATTTTGAGTAATATTATATATTGGAGTGATCACAGACACAGCCACAAACCCAACCAATCCGCCCATGAAAACCAAAAGAACTGGCTCCAAAAGAGAAGTTAAATTTTTGGTCATTTCTTCCACCTCTACTTCATAAACATCTGCCAAAAACAAAAAGGCGTCACTCAAGCTACCAGTACCTTCACCCACAGACAACATCTGCCCTACCGCCTCAGGAAAAATCTTGGAATTTTTAATTAAATTTTCAGAAATAGTTTCGCCTTTTGTAAGCGACAAACTTAATTCCTCTAAAAACTTTTTATAATGCACGTTTTTAACTGTTTTTGCAGTTACAAAAGCAGCCCTCACAACAGAAACATCGCTTTTTAAAAGTAAACCAAAAGTTCTGGTGATGCTCGCTGTATAATAATTTCGTAAAAATTTCCCAATTAAAGGAATATTTAACAAAGCACCATAAACCCAGAACAAAACTTTTTGACTTCTTAAAGTAAACATAAATATTGACAG
>CAZGEB010000022.1:0-2001 GCA_964524915.1 uncultured Candidatus Saccharibacteria bacterium | reverse complement strand
AAAACTTTTTTGTATTTCTCTAGGCCTGCATGCAGATATTCTCCTCTATCTACAAAAGACACTAGGTCATTTAAAATGTATTTGGCGCTTTTAGAACCAGATTGCGTAGACATCATTCTCAAACTTTTTACCAAAGGCACGCCTGCGCGAGAAAGCATTGAAAGTCTTTTTATAATCAAGACCTTTTCTTTCATGGATAAAAATAAAAATCTTTTTTCTGCCATAAAAAATCAAGAATAAATAACTCTAAGCACTTCTTCCAAAGTAGTTATTCCCAAAACAGCCTTTTTGATGCCATCTTCCAGCATTGTGGGCATACCACCAGCATCTATAGCCAAAGCTCGTATTTCTTCAGCAGAAGCTTTTTTCAGTACAGCTTCGCGAATCAGATCATCTACCACCAAAATTTCTTGTATGCCAATACGCCCAGCAAATCCCGTGCCACTACACTCACCGCAACCGGAGCCCATGTAAAAATTTTTAATTTCCCCAATATCACCAGAAGGCAAAAAGTCATGGCAAATTTGTAGCTCTTCAGGGGTCGCGGGCTTTTCAGCCTTGCAGTTTAGACAAATCTTTCTAACTAGCCTTTGACCCACCACTAAATTTACAGTTGAAGCAATTAAATATGGCGCCACCCCCAAATCCAAAAGTCTCGGTAAAATAGTTGCCGCATCACTAGCGTGCAAGGTAGACAAAATTAAATGTCCAGTCAAGGCAGCATTGACCGAAACACTGGCTGTTTCAGGATCGCGAATCTCCCCAACCATTATCACATCTGGATCTTGGCGTAATACACTTTTCAAACCGCCCGCAAAAGTAACGTTGGTCTTGGGGCTTACCTGAATTTGAGTCAAACCTTCAACAGCATACTCAATCGGATCTTCAATGGTCACAATAGAAACTTCAGGACGATTCAGCTCTTTGATCAGAGTATATAGTGTAGTAGTTTTGCCAGATCCAGTTGGCCCTGCAAGCAAAATCATACCAAAAGGACGGCCTATGGCCGCCCTTAATTTGCTTATATTCAACTGTGTAAATCCAAGGCCCTGCAAAGAAAACTCGCCATTTCTGGTAGATAAAATCCGCAAAACAACATTTTCTCCGTGGTAAGTCGGAGTAATAGAGACTCTAATATCCGCAAACCCATCACTGCCACCAAAATTCATCCGAAATCGTCCTTCTTGAGTGTTGCTGTGGTCATCGGTACGCATCCCCGCCATCACCTTTACGCGAGAGACCAGCTCTGGCTGCATCTTTTTATCATATCTGCACACCTCACGCAAAACACCATCCACCCTAAACCTCACCACAAGGCATGTCTCCCTTGGATCTATGTGAATGTCGGAGGAACCCAATTTTTCCGCACTACAAATCAAATCATTAACCAAAGAGATTACTGAAACTGGAGCTTCTGCTAAATGTCCCTCTTTTTGTTTCGCACTCTCAAGTGCCAGGCTAATTTGGGAATCTTTAGGCAAAACAGCACCAACTTCGCTCATCAATTGCCCCGACCGAAAAGACCAGAGCTTTTGAAGCTTATGAAAATATAATTTTAAATAATCTTTTGTTTCTATCTGGACTTTTTGTAAAAGCATACACCACAACTATAAAAAGTTGAAGCTAAATACACGAAGTACAAAAATACTTAAAATTATTCTACCACCTTACTCCTCAATGTCAAATTTCCGAAAGCCGAGGGGCTTATGCTATAATTTATCTGTAAATTGTTACAAATACCATTAAAAGAAGAAAATTTATGCATATTCTCACAGACGCAGATTTTGAAGAATTCTTTAAAACTCACACTGGTTTAGTTTTGGTAGACTTTTGGGCACCTTGGTGTGGACCTTGCCGAATCGTTGGTCCAATAGTAGAAGAAATCGCTACTGAGTACGCAGGCAAAATGGAAGTATGCAAAGTCAATGTAGATGAAAACCCGATACTTTCTCAAAAGTTTGGTATTTTGAGCATTCCAGCCCTGAAATTTTTCAAAAATGG
>CAZGEB010000021.1:4917-12448 GCA_964524915.1 uncultured Candidatus Saccharibacteria bacterium | reverse complement strand
TGGTCGGGCTGCCGGGAATCGAACCCGGTCTACATCCACCCCATGGACGCGTACTACCGGTATACTACAGCCCGCTTACACAATCTTTGGTCTTTAATTTTTAATCCTTAACCAAAAACAAATACCTAACTCTAAGATTAAAGATTAAGGATTAAGGATTAAGGATAAAGGATTAAAAATTAAAGATTAAGGATGCCTACACCGTTATATATTCATCCCCACTACCACGATTAGCACTGTTCTTGGCCGCCATTAAATTGATAATACTTTCTAGTTCCTCTTCACTGAAAAAATCTATAGTGATTTTGCCACCTCTACCTTGCCGCTGAATCTTGACTTGAGTGCCCAGCTGACCCCGAAGCGCTGATTCCAAAGCTAAAAGTTTTGGATCTGGCGCTAAACCATCCAAACTCCTACGACTAACTAATTCCCTAGCTTTCGTTTCAATCTGGCGAGTATTTAAACCCTTTTCCAAAATTTCTTTAAACAAAGCCAACTGTTGCATCCGGTCAGTAATTGATAACAAGGGACGCGCGTGCCCCTCTGCCAATTTGCCGTCTATGATAGCTCTCTGAATCTCTGCGGGTAAATTTAAAAGTCTTAAAGTGTTGGTAATGGTCGGCCTAGCCTTACCCAATTTTTTGGCAATTTGTTCCTGAGTCATACCAAAACTCTTCAAAAGTCTGTCGTAGGCAATCGCCTCCTCAATAGGATTGAGCTCATGACGCTGGATATTTTCAATCAAAGCCACTTCCAGCTTGGTTTGATCACCCATGCTTTCTTTGACGATAGCTGGCACAAACTTCATCCCCGCCATCACAGAAGCACGAAACCTTCTCTCGCCCACTACAATTTCATAACCGTTTGGAGCCACAGTCACCACGATAGGCTGGATCACCCCATGCTCACGAATAGAGTCTGCTAATTCCTTTAAAGCAGCCGGCTCAAAAAACTTTCTTGGCTGGAAAGGATTAGGCGCAATTTTGTCTACCGGAATATCCTGGACGCGAGTATTTGGCTGAGTAACTGCTGCCTGAGGCGTAGCTGCTTGGTGGGACATTTGTGGAGAAACAGTTTCCACCAATGTCTCACTCACCACAACCACCTCTTCTGAGACAATTGGCTCTTTGGCTTGAGAAGTTTCCATGGGGCGCAAATGTCTATCATCCATCAAACCATGGTAAGCATCAGGGTCTTTATTTAAATTTTCAGAAATTGGAAAATTCCCCCAACCAGCCAAGGCGGACATTTCACCCAAGCCTACATCACCACCAACATCATCCACAGCTGAGGTGGGAGCACTTGCAGTGTCGCGCAAATGATAAACTGGCTCGTCTGAGTCATCAGTCTTAGAAACAATTACACCGCTTGAAAAAAGCGGCGGTGGGTTGATATCGTACATAAAGTTTTGTGGTAATCTTATCCGGACAAACCTTTTCGTCGCCAAAGATATTATTCTGACTTTTATTTTAATTACAGACAAGGAGAGCAGCTTCTATTTCAAACTCCGGACTCTATTGATGAAATATAAAACACCAAAGCCTGTCTCGTGCAAATGGTGCCGGTGGTGGGAGTCGAACCCACACATCTTTCGATACACGATTTTGAGTCGTGCGCGTCTGCCAATTCCGCCACACCGGCATCATTTATACAAGAATTATTTGTCCTCAATCAAACTCTTATTCAAACCGAAATAGAAAAAATACCTCAAGCCAACCTTTTGAAGTTTATCAAAAAAGCCTATTTTTGGCAAACCTATTTTAATGGCTATAAAAACCAATGCCTTGCACGCAGGCGTTGACAACACCTCGGCGAAAAACCGCTAATTCTTCTGTTGTTGCTGGCGAAAACTGAGAAAGCCTCTGATCAATGTAATTTTTTACCAATATAGACAAAGATAGGTCAGAGATAAAACATCTACGAAGCCAAACACTCATCAAAAATTCTTTCCCGGCCACACAACCACAATGAAAAACCTCCTCATATCTAGTGTCAATCTCGCCATCTGGACTACAAAAATCTCGACTAACATACCTGGATCTTATACCAGCCACAACTAATCCTCCAAATAATTTTTAAAATCATTCCTATACATATCTACCATGGCTACAAAAATTGCCATAAGGATTGGCCCCAATAAAAATCCCAAAAAACCAAATAAACTAATACCGCCGAGAATAGAAAACAAAATCAAAACTGGATGAACTCTAGCCGCCCTACCAACAATCCTCGGACCGATAAAATTGTCCACCAAACCAACAGCCAAAACACCCCAAGCAGTCATGCCTAAGGCGGCTGGAAGACTCCCAGACAACACTAAATAGAGCACAGCGGGAATCGTGGCCAGAGCAGTACCAACAGTAGGGACCAAAGCCGCCAAAACAGTCACACACCCCCACAGGGCAGGGTTTGGAATACCAAAAACCCAAAAACCTACAGAAGCCACAAACCCTTGTACTAGGGCTACAATAAAAGTTCCTTTCACCACTCCATTGACAGCTACGGTAACTTTTTCAAACAAAATATTTTCCTGGGAATTTGCAATTGGAGACAAATCAATCAGAGCCTGTTTGATACGATGACCGTCTTTCAACCAATAGAACACAGTAAACAAAACTAAGAAAAAAGATAAAAGAAAACCAGCTATATTTGAAACCAACTTTGAAAAAGCCGCAAAAGCATTACCAGTAAATGTACCTATAAGTCTGTTTAAGTCAGAACCTACTACGTTTACAATATTACGGACCTGAGGCGGCAGTTCTTGAATTATACTACTGGTAGAAGCATAATCTCCCCCTTTCACATTTTGGTATACTCCCACTGCCTCACCAAAAACCATCTGCCCCAAAAACCACAAAGGAATGAGCAGGATCGCCAACATACAAAAAATAGTCAAGAAAGCGGCGAAGCTAGGCATTTTGACTTTTACCAAAAACTTTTCATAAAGCGGTCTGAACATAACCGCCAGGATAAAACTAGCCGCAAGCACATTAAAAAACGGCCTGAGCAAGAAAAATACTACGGTTAGCCCAACCAAGAGCAAGAAAAGAAAACTATAAACTTGGAGTCTTTTGTGCGGAGTAAGCATAAATATACGAATAATTAAGATACTGATATACGAATAGATACTAATGATGCGGATAATACTGATACTATTTTTGCCAATTCTCTATCCTGATAATCCGCTTAGGTTTAATATATTTATCCCTAAAGTTTACAAGAATTGCCAATTTCAAACCAGTTTCTTGTAAATACCTTGCGTTTGATAATAATCTTCTTTTGTAATAATCCTTTTAGCTTTTAACTCTAAAACTATTTTTCCTTCAACTACAAAATCAAGTATGTTTCTAGAATTACCAACGGGCACCTCTCTTTTAAAAGGAATATCGGTCGCTCGCAAAAGTCTCTCAATCACATCCCCATACTGTTTTTCTCTAGCATAGCAACCAATTTCATTATGCGCAGCAAACAGAACACCGTTTATTTTATATGACAATTCTTCATAAAATAATGCCTGCTTTTGCATATCCGTATTATCCGTATCATCAGTATTTAATCAGTATATTAGTATCATATCATTTTCCAACCATTATTACTTCCTCAACCAATCTATTTGAATAGCCGAATTCATTATCATACCAGGCAACCACTTTGACAAAATTACCATCTACCACCTGAGTCAGAGACAAATCAATTATACAAGAAGCTGGATTTCCGATAATGTCTGATGATACTATTTGTTCATTTGTCACCTCTAAAATGCCTTTGAGCCTGGGTGATTTTACAGCGTCAGTAAATACTTTGTTTATTTCTTCTTTGGTGGTATTTTTGGATAAAAGCAAAGTAAAATCCGACAAAGAGCCTACAGGAGTTGGCACCCGAAAAGCCACCCCATCAAATTTACCCTTCAGTTCTGGAATCACTTGTGTCACCGAAATAGCCGCCCCAGTAGTAGTGGGAATAATATTTTCCGCAGCACTCCTCGCACGACGAAGATCATTTGACTTACCTCCGGGAGGAGGAGCGTCTACCAAATTTTGTTCGGCTGTGTAGCTGTGGATGGTGGTCATCATCGCCTTTTCTATACCAAATTTTTCTTGCAAAAGATAAATAACCGGGGCGATACAATTGGTAGTACAAGAGGCATTGCTGACGATTTTTTGATCACTAAAAGCGTCTTTGTTTACCCCTAAAACAATAGTTTGTGTAATACCCTCATCTTTTGCGGGTGCAGAAATCACCACCCTGCGCGCGCCAGCCTTGATATGCGCAGATGCCTTTTCACTATCTGTAAATCTACCCGTGGATTCAATTACTACATCCACACCGAGCTTCTTCCAAGGCAAATTTTCTGGTTCTTTTTCTGCAAAAACTGGAAATTTTACCCCGTCGATTATCACATGTTTTTCATCAAAACCCACCTTTGCAGAATAAGCGCCATAATTGGTATCGTATTTCAAAAGATGGGCCAAAACTTCCGGATTGGTTAAATCATTTATACCCACGACTTCAATTTCAGGCTTTTCTAAAGCGATTTTAAAAGCTTGCCTGCCAATTCTGCCAAAACCATTTATTGCTACTTTTATTTTTTTACTTGGCATATTTTATTTATCCTTGCTAATATCTGTTTGCATTTTTAATTTATTAGAGACATTTTTTTTAGCCGCATCTACATGCTCTCGCTCTACACGGCTCACGCCAAAATCTTGATAATCAGCAGACAGAAGCGTTTGCGTTCTCCAAAAAAGTATGGACCCAAAAGCAGCTACTCCCGCCAAAACTATGGCGTACATACGAAACCGAAAATCTTTATCATGAATGTTTGTCCCTGCTATTTCCATATAATTTATTCAAAACGAAGAGTGTACTGCCAATCCAAATCCTTTCCAGCGGGGATTGAGTACTGTCCAATATTAATCCTTAAAATCTTTTCTGGATGATGTATATCATATAAATAATAACGCATTCCACCCAAAGCCACGAAATTAGAACGACAATCTGGCTCGCTCCTTTCCCAGTCACCATCGGCTGGCAAAATGATTACAGACTTATAGCCATCTGGGTAATTTTCCTTCTTTCCTAAATTTGTAAAATAATCCACATCGGTTTGTACCACACAATTATCCAGACTACCATCCAAACGCACTATGGTTTGCAGAATATCTTCTGCAGCTGGCTTGTTCAAAACTTCTACGCTTTGCCCCACCTGACCGCCAACCAAAATTTTATTACCGGATTCTATGACTTCAGCACTTTTGTGAACTGAAAACGACAAGCCCAGCTGTTTAGAGGTGTAAGTTTTTACAGGTTTACACCTTTCTGGGTTAAACTCACATACATTCGCTTCTGTAAGTCCGACATTTTCTTTTTGAACCAACACATCTGGAGTAAGTGCCCTAGTGGACAAAAAATTTACCCCAGCAGAAAAACCGTAAAAATAACCGAACAACAACACTCCGAAAAGTAAAATTAAACAAAAAAACAGCCCCCACGCTTGATGAAATAATTTATAATCTGCAAATTTCATAGTACATTCTGAGTTTTAAACTGTTTTAATTTCAGCTTTGCTGCTTCTTTTACAGCCATAATCACCGGCTTCATAATATTTCTTGGATCTATTTCTTGTGGCTGATCCTGTAAAGATTTTCGCAAAGCCCCCGCAAAAGCCATACGCAGCTCAGTATCTATATTTATTATAGCAACTCCAGAAGCTATAGCCTCCAAAATCACATCTTCTGGAACACCACTCGCCCCGTGTAAAACTAGCGGTATTTTCACCGCTTCATATACAGCCTTAATACGGGCAATATCTACATGTGGCTTTGCCTCTCCTTGAATTTTTGCAACTCCGTGAATCGTCCCAAAAGCTCCAGCAAAAGTATCCACCCCTGTGGCCCGCACAAAGGCCAGGGCTGCTTCTGGAGTAGTCAACATTTCTTCATTTTTGGAAACCACTTGCCAATCCTCTCCTCCGCCGATTCGCCCAATCTCTCCTTGTACCCATACGCCTTCTGCGTGAGCGAAGTCAACCAACTCTTTTGTCGCAGCAATATTTTCTTCCATACTTTCGTGTGAGTGATCTATCATCACACTAGAAAAACCAAGTTCAATACCTTGTTTTAACTGCTCGACATCTTTACCGTGATCCATATGCAGGGCTATGGGCACTTTTGCTTTGATGGCCAAAGTTGCCATGATTTCAAAAATCGTGGCAAGTCCTGCGTACTTTATGGCACCCTCGCTAACATCTATAATCACTGGCGTATTCATTTCTTCGGCGGCAGCAATTATTCCGAGAGTGGTTTCCAAATTTTGCGTATTAAAAGCTGGGTAAGCAAACTTCCCTACCACTTCATCTTTTTTACTAAATAATTCTTTTATATGTACGAGCATAACGAGTTTTTAGTTTTTAGTTAATAGTTTTTAGTTGTAAAGACACCGCATGAACCTAAAAACTAAAAACTCTAAACTGCCAACTATTTAATTGTTACTTTATAACCTTTTGCCTTTTTTAATCTTTTTTCTAATTCCGTCTTTGTCAAAAGTCCAGCAATTGGACCCACCTCATGCACCACTGCGGCTGCGTTTACTGGACCCCAAGCCAGGGCTTCTTTGTGAGTTTTGCCATAAAAAAGTCCAGCAATATAAGCAGTAGTGAAAGCATCTCCCGCTCCAGTTGCTTCTACGCGAGGGCCAGGATATTCTGGTATATGGAAAAATCCTTCTTGGCTCAAAGAGTAAGCGCCAGCCGTGCCATCTGTCAAAGCCACGGCCTTGGGCCCAAGTGCCAATAATTTTTCACAAAGTGTCTTTGGATCTCTCCCGCAATCCCCAACCCACCCTTGCGCCTCCTCTACATTCAAAGAAAGCAGCTCTGTTCTTTCCAGCATCAATTTATTTGCCTTGATGCCAGCCCGAAGCTGAAAAGTCCCAGGATTAAATCCGAGCTTGGTTTTGTTCTTATCTAAGTAACTAGCCAAGTCTTTGTAAATCTTTTCAAATCCATTTCCCAAACTAGTTAAATACACCCATTTAGCAGCGGCAAACTTTGGTAATAAATATTTTCTATGCTCGTGGTAAACAAAAATCGTTCGCTCACCTTGAAAACTCAAAACAGTAGAAGCATTTGTTCCGTGTTTGTCGTCAATAGTAATGTAATCAGTCGCCACTTTTTCCTTCTTCATTTTATGAATAATCTCACGTCCACTACTGTCATGCGCCAGTACTGTATAAAAAGCAGTTTTAAGACCCAATCGTGAAGACCCAGCTGCGTTGTTGGCTGCATTTCCTGCAACAGTTCTGTGAAATTGATCAACCGGCAATTTATCTCCCCAGCTAATGATGGCTTTTTGTTGTCCTCCAATTTCCTTTACTTCAATGTCATGAATAAAAAGAAAGGTATCTATAGTAGCATCTCCGATGGATATAATGTCGTATTTAGTTTTCATAATAATGATCCTAAGTTTAGATGAGTTTGTATTTCTCTCTCCTGGCAAGGAGAGATGTCCCAACGGGACAGAGAGGTCGAACG
>CAZGEB010000021.1:0-4817 GCA_964524915.1 uncultured Candidatus Saccharibacteria bacterium | reverse complement strand
ACCACAGTCAGGTTGGGCAATACACGAGTTAGAGCAATATCTTCCAAAGCTTGATGAGTCGCCCCATCTGGACCCACAGAAACCCCAGTATGGCAACCTATAACTTTAACATTTGCCTGAGAATAACAAACACTAACACGCAACTGATCCCAATTTCTTCCAGGACTAAAAGTCGCGTAACTAGTAGCAAAAGGAATTTTGCCAGAGAGCGCTAGCCCAGCTGCTACCCCCATCATGTTTTGTTCTGCCACACCACACTCTATAAATCTTTCAGGAAAAGCTTTTGCAAATTCTCCCACTTTAGTAGAATCTTTCAGGTCCGCAGTCAAAGCTACTACATTTTTATTTATTTTTCCCAATTCTAAAAGTCCTTGCCCAAACCCTTCTCGGGTTGCCATCTGTTCTATATCTGGTTGTCCAATTTTTGAATTTAATTTCATAGTGGCTAGTTGCTAGTTACGAGTGGCTAGTTTTTGCATTAATACCCTCAACATCTTTTGCACCTCACACAATAACAGAGTCGCCTCAGTGATATCTATTTCCTGGTATTGACGTTTCATTATTATTAATTGTGTCTCAAGCTCAGCAGAAGATCCAAACGCAATGCCCAAAAAATGCCTAAACTCAGCGCTGTGGTTGCGACCTTGCCCTTCTGCAATATTTGAAGGAATTGAAACTGCTGATCTTTGCATTTGACTACATAAGCCATATTGTTCAGATTTTGGTAATTTAGAGCAAAGCTTATAAACAATATCAACCAGATCAATAGACTTTTGCCAAACTATCAAATCTTTGTAATGAGTAATTGCCATATTTTTACTTGCCACTAGCAACTCGCTGCTCGTCACTTTTCCTAGTCATGCTCACTCCTTATTTTCCCCCTCAAAGTTCTCAGCTCTTCTAATGCCAAAGCTGCTTGCTCTTTGTTTGGCACGCCTGAGCCAGGAGCTCCTCCATGCCACTTGTAATCCCCTTCCATAAAATCTACTCCCTTGCCAGGAATTGTGTGAGCAATTATCACAGTGGGTTTTTCATAAATAGCCTTGGCCTCCAAGCATGCATCTACAATTTCTCTATGGTTGTGTCCATCTACTTCTAAAACATGCCAATTAAAAGCTCTGTACTTGGCCGCTAAATCATCTAGAGGTAACACATCTTCTGTGAAGCCATCTATTTGAATATTATTACGATCAATGATCGCCGTAATGTTGTGCAATTTTCTACTTCCTGCAAACATCACAGCCTCCCAAGTTTGCCCTTCTTGTTGCTCACCATCAGACATTATCAAATACACACGATTACACCTATGGTCCATAGCCAAAGCCAAAGCCATCCCCACAGCCTGTGATGTTCCTTGTGCTAGCGGTCCACTAGAAGTTTCTATTCCGGGCAAAGCCAAATTGTGCGGATGCCCGTGTAAACGAGTACCGAGTTTTCGCAGCGTCATCAATTCTTCTTTGGGAAAATACCCAGCTTCCGCCAAGGTAGCATACAAAACTGGAGCTGTGTGCCCGCAAGACAAAACCACTCTATCTCTCGGCTCCCATGCGGGATTTTTTGGATCATGTGCCAAAACTTTGAAATATAGCGATGCAAAAATATCTGCCAAATCAAGTGGTCCAGCACTATGCCCACTTTTGGCTTCAAGAAGCATCTTGATAATATCCTCGCGAATATCTATCGCCTTGCGCTCCAATTGTAAAGTTGAAAAATTAAACGGATTCATTTTTGTTTCATCAATACACGAATTTCACAAATCATTCCAACAAATAATTCATGATCACTACTAAATTATAACATAAATAAAAAAACCGTGCTGGACACACGGCTTTTCAAATTAAGATCTAGGGTTTTCTTGGTATTGTTTTTAAAGGCTTACCATCTTTTGCCACAATCGGTGCCTGCTGACGACGGTCTTCTAGAATTTCTTCTTCCTTAGGATGATGTTCCACAGGCTCAGCTCTCATCAATTTTTTTATCTTTTTAGGATCAGCTTTGTCGGAATTTAAATACAGAAGAAACTTTGGTGTGTCTGAAACCATATCATTACTCCTTTATTTGCGATAGCTGATCCCAGGATTTAAATATGTCGTGGTCTTCATTCAAAGCAGACCCGACCACGCACATATCAGCCCCAGCATCAATTACCGCCTTAATATTATTTTTATTTACTCCTCCATCTATCTCTATTATAGCATATTTTGATAAATTACGCAAGTCCCTTATTCGCTCCAAACTTTCTGGTAAAAATTCTTGTCCCTGAAGTCCCGGGTGTACGGTCATGAGTAAAAATTGATCCGCCAAACCCGCATAAGGCAAAAGCGCCTCAACTGGCGTTTCTGGATTTATAGCCAACCCAGCTTTCATACCCAGACGCTTTATTTCTTGCAGCGACCCTTGGATCAAATCTTCATTGGTAAAAGCCTCTAGGTGGACGATCACTGTAGTGAAGCCCACCATTTTATAATCAAAAAAATCTACTGGCTCCTCTACCATAAGGTGCGCCTCCCACTCTATCACAGGATTCAAAACATCTATTTCTTGCACGGGTAATGAAGAATTCTTTACAAATTTCCCATCACAAAAATCCACCTGGGCACGCGTAACCCCCAGCAATTTTTCTATTGCTTCACATCTCCTCCAGAATTCCTCTTTTTCTTTTTCTAAAACCGCTGGAATAATTATTGCCATATAGTTTGTAAAGACATACCTTGTGTAAAATCTCTCCAATCAACCGGGTTGTTTGATGAATCAAAAAGTAACACATACTGAGAATCCTTATAAGAAAAAGACAGCACCCTGAAAGTAACTTTTAGGGGGTAGGTATTGGCATTGCCGTAAACCCGTAAGCGTGCGGGTAGCCCAAGAAAAGTAATCTGGTGATCACTTAAAACAGGGGTTTCTCTTAACTCATAATCACTTAAAAAAATTTGAGATTCTAAACTTTCCATAGAGGCTACTTTAGAGGTGACACCAAAAAATTCCGCCTCTATATTTCCCTGATCAGGCATAAGATACAATATTCGCTTAATCAAAATATCCTTTTGTAGACTATCTTGATCAAAAACCTGAGTGCGATTATGCAAATCTAAAGGCATTTTTAGATAGCCCAACTGTTCAAAACTTTTGCCATCAGTATAAAAATTAATTTGCTTACTCCAAATATGAAAATTACGATCAAACCAATTGCGAGTAAACAAATCTTCCCCATCCAAAGCCGTTGTGCACGCTAAGCCAGACTTTCCATCCAAAAATTTACATGCCTCCCCCACTTCTTGATTTCTACAAACACTAGCCATTTCCTCTGGAAGCCAATCGCAGTCAGCTCGCCACTTTTGATGCAGCAAACCAGCTATACAATACAACTGCACCATCTGTGAATCATCCAATCCAAATTTTGCTTCGTACTTGCTCACTCCACCAGCAACAACCTCCACTTCTCCAGGAATCCATCCTTTTGGATTACCACGACTCAAGAGATCACCCTTACAAAATGAATAATCACCTTTCAAGGCAAAAGGCCTTACACAGCTCAAATCCGGACGAGAGCCAGAGCAATATGATAAATCTTGCTTACCCGCACCCAAAGCCTGAAAACAATCATACCTATCACGAGAAATTATAGCACTACAAGCATCTTCAGTGACCGCTGATTTCTTCCAAAGCGATGCATTGGCAACTTTAGCTTGCGCATAACCAGCCAAAACCGAAGGCAAGAAAATTCCCAAAACTAAAATGAACAACATATGACCGCACACAGCCTGTAAAAGATTTTTTCTTTTTAGAATTAGCCACCCAAAGCCAAGAATCCAACCTGCCGCCATCACGACCAACACATATTCGTGCCAATACCGCAATGGACCAAAAACAATATCTGGCCTAAACGCTAAGCCACGAACACTGTCATGCGAGGCAATCAAAAGTCCAGCAAAAAGAAAAATTACTCCAATAACTAAAAACTTAGACGTTCGCCTATTATCAGCAGACCATTGCTTAAAAAAATGCAAGGCAAACAGCCAAAAAAACGACAGGATGGGTATAATGACAAAAGTAAGTCCCAGATACCCAAATTCTCCCAATTCCAAATTACCAGGATCGAAAAAAATCCATACCGGACCAGACAAAATTCCCACCACCGCCAACACTCCAAAAAGAACTCGTAAAAAAGAAGGACTTGCCAGCTCCTTGGTTGATGAATCTGGTGACGTATTTACAACATTAGTACCGTCCATAATTGTCCTTTTATAAAACCGCTGGAATTATTTGCATGGCTTTTTAGCTGATAGCTGATAGCTGATAGCTGATAGCTGATAGCTGATAGCTGATAGCTGATAAAGATATCATACAGCACTCGCACCCCAAAAACAAATTCAGACCTCTCAATGTTTATTTCCTCTCTTTATACCTTCAGCTATTTCACCCCAGGTAGTCCTGAGCTTGAATTCTGGGTCGCACTCACTACACACATAGCCATTTGGGAAAAGAAGGTCATCTAAAGGGTCGCCCCTGAAATTATACTTGCCACATTGTAAACACACAAGCTCTATAAAACCACGATCCCACTCGTCACTATCATCTAAGTCATCAAAATCAGAGATCGGCATACAAACTAAGCCAAACTATCCACCTCCGCCGCTCTTCTTGCAAACCTTTTATCTTTCCCCCACGGGGTATCTAGCCACGCGGTAACGATTTTTTTAGCCTCAAGAAGAGACACATAATCCGCAGGTAAACACAAAATATTTGCAAGATCGTCCTGACGAGATGCTTTTGCAGTTTTCACATTCCAAGCCAATGCCGCCCTGACCCCAGGAAAT
>CAZGEB010000020.1:9944-12621 GCA_964524915.1 uncultured Candidatus Saccharibacteria bacterium | reverse complement strand
AGGGCTGTGAGGGTTCAGTCTCGACCCCAGTCTCCTTCTCAGGCTGTGCAAGATGCGCCAATTTATAATGGGTCTAGCACTGGTAGGTGTTGGAGTGTTGCCGAACAAAAATATGTTCCCGCATCCACGTGCCCTCCCGGTGGAATTAAGTAGCTGCATTTTAAAAAAGTGGTTTTGTATAGCCACTTTTTTTATTGGTGGATTTGTGGTATCTTATATGTTCACCAATTTTTATATTTTAGAGAAGAATTACTTACTATTTTCCTATGCCAAAAATCAACAAAACCTCTGCCACTCATATCATGGTGCGGGGGGCAAGGCAGCATAATTTAAAAAATATTGATATAGATATTCCAAGAAATAAACTGGTGGTGATTACTGGTTTGTCTGGTTCGGGAAAATCTTCTTTGGCTTTTGATACTATTTACGCAGAAGGGCAAAGGCGCTATGTGGAGAGTTTGTCTGCTTATGCTAGACAGTTTTTGGGGCTGATGGATAAACCAGATGTAGACAGTATAGAGGGATTGTCGCCAGCTATTTCCATAGATCAAAAGTCTGCATCGCGCAATCCTCGTTCTACTGTGGGGACAGTTACAGAAATTTATGACTACATGAGGCTTTTGTGGGCGAGGATCGGCGTGCCACATTGTCCTGTGTGTGGGGAAAAGATTTATAGTCAATCTATTCAGCAAATGACTGATCAGTTGCTGTCTTTGGGTGAAGGTGTGAAGCTAGTTTTGCTTGCGCCGCTGGTGAGGGATCAAAAAGGTGAACACAAGATGATTTTTGAACAAATAAGAAAATCTGGTTTTGCTCGAGTGAGAGTGGATGGTGTGATTATGGATTTGCAAGAGGCTTTGAATTTGGAATTGGCCAAACAAATCAAACATACTATTGAAATAGTTGTGGATCGTGTGACTATCAGCCAAGATGAACAAGGGAGATTGACTGAAAGTTTGGAAAAAGCTTTGGATTTTGGTGATGGTTTGGTGGTGGTGTCTAGAATGGAGGAATCAAATGGTGCGGGTAAGGGCGGAAATCTATCTTCAAAAGGGGAGAAAAATCAGGAGTTTACTTTGTCGCAAAAATTTAGTTGTAGCCAGGGGCACACTCAGATCATTTCCTTGGATCCCAGGGATTTTAGTTTCAACAGTCCTCATGGTGCGTGTACTGACTGTAAGGGCTTGGGAAATAAATATATAGTGGAACCGGAGTTGGTGATTCCAAACAAACGCTTGAGTTTGGCTGAAGGGGCGATAAGGCCTTGGAGTAAAAGTCAGACCCCAGGAGGTTGGTATAGTAATATCTTGACTGCAGTCGCCAAAGAATTAAAAATTTCTTTGAAAGTTCCCGTCAAAGATTTGCCAAAAGAAGCAGTAGAAAAACTTTTGCATGGTCTTGGAAGCGCAAAGAAAGTGCATGTGGCGGGAGATTTTTCTACCAAAGAAGGTGGGTATGAATTTGATGCTAATTTTGAAGGCGTGATTCCAAACTTGGAAAGAAGATATAAGGAAACAGACTCGGATTTTATTCGCAGTGAAATAGAGCAGTATATGCGGGTGAGGGTTTGTCCTTCTTGTTTGGGCAGGAGACTCCGTCCAGAAATTTTAGCCGTACAGCTTGGAGGTTCTGGAATTGTGGAAGTTTCGCATTTAAATATTACCGAAGCACACGAGTTTTTTTCAGGTTTGCAGAAGAAATTAAACAAAAAAGATTTAGAAGTCGCGCATTTAGTTTTGAAAGAAGTTTTGGCGAGATTGTCTTTCTTGCTCAATGTCGGACTTTCCTATTTAAGTTTGGATCGTGGCGCAGACACTTTGAGCGGTGGAGAAGCGCAGAGAATTCGCTTGGCAACTCAAATAGGCTCAGGGCTCACTGGGGTTTTGTACATTTTAGATGAACCTTCTATTGGACTTCATCAAAGAGATAACGGCAAGCTCTTGCACACTCTTAAAAATTTGCGTGATTTGGGGAACACGGTGATTGTGGTAGAACACGACGAAGAAACCATGCGGGAAAGTGATTGGCTTATAGATATAGGACCGTTGGCTGGTAAGCACGGCGGGCACTTGGTGGCAGAGGGTACGCCAAAAGAAGTAGAAAAAAACGCGAAGTCTATCACTGGTCAGTTTTTGTCCGGCAAAGAAAGTATTAGTTATTCCAAAAGAAGACGGGCAGGGAACGGAAAAAAACTTTCTGTGATTGGCGCAGAGGAGTTTAATTTGAAAGATATAAATATAGATATCCCCTTGGGGAAGTTTGTCTGTATCACAGGAGTGTCTGGCTCTGGAAAATCCACCCTGCTTAATGACATTGTGGCTAGATACCTCCGTAAATATTTTTATGGAAGCTTGGATGAGCCTGGAAAATTCAAAAAGATTTTGGGGGTAGAGCATTTAGATAAATTGATCGACATTGATCAAAGTCCAATTGGCAGAACTCCTCGCAGTAACCCCGCCACCTACACAGGACTTTTTACGCCTATTCGTGAATTATTTGCTGCTACCAAGGAAGCCCAAGTGAAAGGCTATAGTGCTGGCAGGTTTAGCTTCAATGTCAAAGGCGGTCGGTGTGAAAAGTGTAGTGGCGACGGAGTAATAAAAGTAGAGATGAACTTTTTGCCAGATGTCTATATTACTTGTGAAGATTGCCAGGGCAAAAGATATAACCGCGAGGC
>CAZGEB010000020.1:7714-9844 GCA_964524915.1 uncultured Candidatus Saccharibacteria bacterium | reverse complement strand
AGTTTTACCGGCCAGTATTTATCAACAGTGCTATAATATATTTAATAAGTTTTTTGGTCAATGAGAAATAAAAATATAATATATGATAGAAAATCAATTGTCAGCTGAAAGTATTGAAAGTGAGATGGCTCCCAAGGATAGACTAGAGGCTTTAAAACTAGAACATCAAAAATTAATAGAGGCTTCGGCAGAGGCCACAGCAGCTTTTCATGCTCTTAGTAAGGGATTTGATAAACCCAAAATATCTGACCATCCAAATGAGTGGCTTGCTGTTTTGCAGTCTGAGTTGGACGTTTTAAAGTCATATAAAAATATGCTGGAATTGGAGCGTCGTGTTTTAAGAGAGCAGGCTTCATCTGAGTCTGTGAAAGCATCTCCAGACATGGACGTGGTTAATAAAATTAACAATAAAGACATACCCGCTATCGAAGAAGCTATACAAGACCTGTTGGCGAAAATATCAGAGAAGTCTGGAGAGGTTGGCCAGATGAAATTCGACATACAAGCGAGTGCGTATAGACATAAGTCTGCCAATGCATCTTCTTTGGTGGCTGCCTTTGCGGTGCTTGCGGTGGCGAGTTCGCTTTTGAATGTTTGGTTTGTTAGTGGTGGCTCGCAGAAAATCGCGATGAAAAATTTGCCTTTAACAGCCCAAAAAAGTCAAGCGTGGAATTTGGATGATGGGATTTCATTTTGCCAAGATTTAAAATCCACAATGGCTAGTGCGAGAGAGGCTATGGACAATTCTACTAGATTAGGATACGAAATCCAGTATTTTGATATGGCAGCCGCAGCCTACAAAGATGCATATGCTTCATTTTATGACAATAATTGTGATGCAATGAGCTATATGCTGGAGTAGTTGGATGGTTGATTAAAGAGGCTATGTCCATGCATGGGGTTGGAATTAGCAAGATAATTTGACTTATATATCGGTTCATGTTATAGTATAAGAAATAAAAAACAGCTGAAAAAAGCTGTTTTTTATGTGATTATTTTTTTAGTATTTTAATACCATGAGTAGAGAATATCTTAGTCCAGATCTAGATCCAAAAGCAAGAAGAAATCGGCGCCTGACTGTGGATGACGTGGGGCCTGTTGAGTCTATATTGCAGGTGGCCGACAGAAGTCCTGATTGGATAAGGCAGCAACTAAGCTTAAAGGAAGAGCAACCAGAGAAATCGGTTTCAGATTCCAATAAAAAGAAATCCTCAGGTGTTTCACCAATTGTTTTGTTTTTTGGATTGGCTATAGGGGGCGCTGCATACTTTTTGTCAGGCTCAGAATCTAGAAGGACATTAGATGGAGAGACAGCTGTTGAGTTTACGGAAAGTAGTGTGCCAGGGGTGGGGGCGAAGATTGTCGATGCTGGTGGTTACCGTGACCTGGCTGTTTTGGCTAATGGCAAGCTTTATAATCGTATTAGTCCTGTGCCGTCACAGGCAAGGGTCGTCAGTAGGGTTGACGCAGTGTCAAATGACGATAATCTTAAAATAACAGTTAGATTTGATAATGGCGACACTGTTGTGATCGTGTTTGACCGCATTGGGTTAAAAAGTGCTCGTCAGTCCTGGTTGAAGGGTACAGGTGTTTCTGGTTCCAGATAAGTTTTTTGGTTAGTCTCGCCACTTTATTTTAAATGTATTTGTATTTTTATGGAAGAAAAGGGAGTGCCAATTGAAATACAGCTAATGCCTGAAGAGGTGTTTCTGACCCAGAGTGGGATGCTTGATCTTCCTATGGATTTTGAAACACGGATAATGCCAAAAGAAAAGTTTTTGACTCCTAAAGGCCTGGCGAACTTTCCTATGCATTTTGTGTCTCGGGAGGCGCGGGATGAGGGAAAGGCGTGGCTTTGGGGGAGTGACGAGATTGAGGAGTTTAAAGATTTTCAAAAAGCTTATCCAGATAAAGCCCTGATTATAGAAACAGCTGCTACTGAATGGTATAACACCTTAAAAAAAGGCGTTTTTGATTACAAGACTTTGTTTGCCAAGGCTGGTCCTGAGCTATACTTTGCTTATGCGTACCTGCAGCTAGTTGCAAATGTGCCACTTGATGAAATCTTTGGCTGAAACTATTGTCGGTAGTGAAAGAATTATAAAACCCCCTGTAGATGGGGGTTTTATA
>CAZGEB010000020.1:5818-7614 GCA_964524915.1 uncultured Candidatus Saccharibacteria bacterium | reverse complement strand
CAACCTATATATTATAACATATTTTTCTATGCTTGTCGATACTCATGCGCATGTGAATTTAAAGGCTTTTTCTGAGGATTTTGAGGCAGTTTTGCGGCGGTGTTTTGATTTGGGGGTGACGGTAGTTAATGTGGGAACAGATATTAGTACCAGTAAAAAGGCGGTGGAGATAATGGAAAGACATGGCCAAGGTGATAGGCTCCAAGACACCCTCTCTGCCTCGCAGGGCCTCGGCATCTCCCCCAGAGGGGGAGAGCTATATGCTGTCTATGCGGCGGTTGGGTTGCACCCTTCGCATACTTATGACAATCCATATTTAGATGAAAATGAAAGCACGGCTTCTATTGGTAGAGAAATTTTTGATTATGATGAGTATAAGAAGCTAGCTCTACATCCAAAAGTAGTCGGAATAGGAGAGTGTGGACTGGATTATTATAGATTACAAGATACTGATATACGGATGAGTACGAATGATGCGGATAATACGGATAAACTCAATTTAATTAAACAGCAGCAGAAGGAGGCGTTTTTGCTTCAAATAAAATTGGCAAAAGAATTGGATAAGGCTTTGATTATTCATTGCCGGCCGAGTGAAGGAAGCACGGATGCGTATGATGATCTCTACGAGATCATCAAATTACAAATTACAAATTACAAATTACAAATAAATTCTAAAGATCAAAATCCAAGTTTGGAAACAGCGGGCCAAGTCTCAAGTCCTTCCGCCGGCCGGCGTATTCACCCCTCAAGTCTCAAGTCTCATTCCTCACTTCTTCCCTTTCGCTTTGAAATCCACTCGTTTACAGGTTCATGGCAGGTGGCGGAAAAGTTTTTAAATTTAGGTGGGTATTTAGGATTCAATGGTATTATTACATTCGATCGGACTGGAAATATGGAAGAAGTGGTGCGGAATACTCCACTAGATAGAATTTTACTTGAAACTGACTCGCCATATCTGTCGCCCAAGCCTTTGCGAGGTAAAAGAAATGAACCTGTAAATGTGAAGCTAGTTGCTGAGAAAATTGCGGAAATAAAGGGTTTGGAGTATGATGAAGTAGTAAGGCAGACTACGGAGAACGCGTCTGTTTTCTTTCATTTAGACTAAATATTATCATGGCTGAAGAAGTAGAGTTACGGTACAAAATTCAGAGTGAAGAAGCAGTTGTCTTGGCGCTGCAAAGTCTGGGAGCTCTTGCCAGTGGAAGTAAACGAATAGTGGATCATTGGTTTTTGCCTTTGGAGATTAAGAGCCAGGTAGAACAAGATGATTGGTTTGATTCTGGAAGGGGTTGCGGGATTCGGATTCGCGAGTCTTTTGGTATAGACGGAGGAATGGTTACTACTTTGGGAACAAAGAGGGTAAGTAATGAGCATGGGCACAAAGCTTTGTCTGAAGCTGAAGTGGTGGTGGAAAGTTGTGCCAGGGCTGCTTTGTTGCTTCAAATGATGGATAGGCGAGAATTTCTTACCATTGATAAAACCAGGAAAACTTTTGAGCTTGGAGAATTTGAGATAGCGGTTGACTCTATTCTGAACTATGGGGTTGGAGTGGAGATTGAATACAAGGGTGCTCTTGGAATAGACGAAGCCTTCGCAAAAATTAAGGAGCTGGCAGGAAAGCTTGGGCTTGGGGATGGTGATCAGTTTGAAAAGAGCCTTACAGTAGACGCCATGCAAGTTTTGGCAAAGTATTAATTTGTTTAAATTTATGAAAAAATATAATCCAAAAGCGATTGAGGCGAAGTGGCAGAAGCAGTGGTTACAGAAAAAAACTTTTGTTACTAAAGACGCACAAA
>CAZGEB010000020.1:3164-5718 GCA_964524915.1 uncultured Candidatus Saccharibacteria bacterium | reverse complement strand
AAGTGGCAGAAGCAGTGGTTACAGAAAAAAACTTTTGTTACTAAAGACGCACAAAAAGGGCGCAAGAAAAATGTGCTTTTTGAGTTTGCTTATCCGAGTGGTGTCGGCCTTCATATGGGGCATGCCAGGCCTTTCGTGGCTTCCGATATTGTAAGTCGGTATTACAGAAGTCGTGGTTTTAGTGTGCTATACGCCACAGGCTGGGATGCTTTTGGGTTGCCTGCGGAGAATTTTGCTATCAAAAATGGTATTCATCCTTCTATTACCACTGCCAAAAATATTGCCAACGCCAAAAAACAAATGCTGTCTTGGGGGCTAGGCCTTGATTGGTCTAGAGAAATAAATACCACGGATCCAAATTATTACAAATGGACGCAGTGGCTTTTCTTACAATTTTTTAAGGAAGGTTTGGCTTATGAAGCCACTGGCCCTATAAATTGGTGTCCAAAAGATAAGTGTGGTCTCGCCAATGAAGAAGTGGTGGCAGGAGCTTGTGAGAGGTGTGGAACCATGGTGGAAAAGCGCGAAATGAAACAGTGGTTTTTGCGTATCACTCGATACGCAGAAAAATTGCTTGATGGGCTAAAACATTTACCTGAATGGCCAGACATGGTGAAAGTCCAGCAAGAGAATTGGATTGGGAAAAGTACCGGAGCAGAAATAGAGTTTGAAATCAGAAATCAGAAATCAGAAATCAGAAGTAAAATAAAAGTTTTTACTACAAGACCAGACACGATTTTTGGTGCGACTTATTTAGTGGTGGCGCCGGAGCACAGAGTGATTACGGATTACGAATTACGAATTACGAATTGGAAAGAGGTGGAGGAATATATTACAGCAGCAAAAAAGAAATCGGAGTTGGCAAGGCTTGATGCCACTAAAGAAAAAACTGGGGTGGAAATGGAAGGCGTAAGAGCGATTAATCCTGCAACTGGCGAAGAAATTCCTGTCTGGGTGTCGGATTATGTTTTGGGAAATTATGGCACCGGGGCCATTATGGCAGTGCCTGCTCATGATGAAAGAGATTTTGCATTTGCTAAAAGGTTTGGGTTGCCTGTAAAGGTTGTGGTGCATCCTGAGAATAATGTCAACGCAGAAGGTCAAGAAAAATATTTATTTAAGGATGACGTTGTTGGCTATATTCAGAATTATGGTAATTATAGTGGAAATGGCATTTTGATAAATTCTGGCAAGTTTAGTGGGATGAAATCAGAAGAAGCAATTCCGAAGATGGCGGCGGAATTTGGGAAGCCTACTACTCAGTATAAACTCCGAGACTGGTTATTTTCACGCCAGAGGTATTGGGGGGAACCAATTCCGATTGTGCATTGTGCTTGTTGCGCGAGTGCAGTAAGCAGGAAACAGAAAGCAGAAAACAGGAAAGATGCCAAGGCGGAATTTTATTTTCCTGGGGATGCTTATTTTGCAGATATTGCCAGAGGTTATAAAACAGTGGAAACTAGAAGCTTTGATCCCAGTGGCGAAAATAAAGCCTGGGCTGAGATTGAAGTGGGGGATACGGTGAGTATTTACAATAAAAAATCCAAGAAAAAGTTTTTGGCAGAGGTGGAAGAAATTAGACTTTTTAAAAATTTCCTGGAGCTTTACAAGGCAAAAGATTGGTTAGAAAAGATTTTTCCTGGTAAGAAATTTAAAAATCCAATTGAAGTAGAATTGGCGTACAAGAAAATTTACAAAGGCTATCCAGAGCAGGTGAGGCGTTTTGGTTTGGCTGCTTGGAAAATAAAAATTCAAACTGTACCAGTGGCAGTGAAGGAAAAAGATTTGCCTTTGAAATTACCGCAGGTCAAAAAATATGAACCAACTGGTACAGGTGAGTCACCTTTGGCACAGGTGGAGTCTTGGGTAAATACAGTATGTCCAGAATGCAAGGCACCAGCAAGACGAGAGACCAACACCATGCCTCAATGGGCGGGAAGCTCTTGGTATTGGCTCCGATATACTGATCCAAAAAATAAGACCGCTTTTGCTGCCAAGGATAAGCTGAAATTTTGGACGCCGGTGGATATTTACTTTGGTGGCATGGAGCATACGGTTTTGCATTTGTTGTATTCACGTTTTTGGAATTTATTTATGTATGACCAAAAGCTGGTGCCGACAAAAGAGCCTTACACAAAGCGTGTGCCTCACGGTATTATCCTGGGCCCAGATGGCGATAAAATGAGTAAGAGTAAGGGAAATGTAGTGAATCCTGATGAGATTGTGAAAAAGTATGGCGCAGACACTTTGCGTATGTATGAAATGTTCTTAGGCCCTCATGAAGCCCAGGTAGCGTGGAATGATCAGGGCGTAGTAGGTGTACGTCGTTTCCTTGACCGTTTATGGAATTGGACGCATGATGTCGCTATTTATCACAGTAAAAAATTTCCAATTTCCAATCTCCAATCCCCAATCAAATATCAAACTAATAATTACCACCAAACTGATCGCTCAAGCCTCAAGCCTCAAGTCTCAAGTCTGGACACTGAACGAGCTCTCCATAAATTGATTAAGAAGATCGGCGAGGATATTGAAAACTTTAGATTCAATACTT
>CAZGEB010000020.1:0-3064 GCA_964524915.1 uncultured Candidatus Saccharibacteria bacterium | reverse complement strand
CATAAATTGATTAAGAAGATCGGCGAGGATATTGAAAACTTTAGATTCAATACTTGCGTTTCTAGTTTTATGGAATTTTTAAATTCCGTAAAAGATTTGCCTGTGACTATTGACCAAGCTAAAAAGTTTTTGATAACTTTGTATCCATTTGCTCCGCATATTGTAGAAGAATTAAATCAAGTTCTGGGTGGTAAGAAATCTGTACAGATGGAAGAGTGGCCGAAGTTTAATCCGAGACTTGCCTTGGATAAAAGTGTGACTTTGGTGGTGCAGGTCAATGGAAAGGTCAGGGAAAAGATCGTGGTGCCGCTGGGAAGTTTGGAATCGGCTGTAAAAGAGCAAGTTTTGAAATTGGATAAAGTCAAGAACTTGATTGCTGACTCTGAAATTAAAAGAATCATTTTTGTTCAGGATAGGTTGATTAATTTGTTGGTGTAGGTGGAATTATTTTTTGACAGGCGGGGTGTTTTTGGAAACACTCCGCCTGTAGTATTTATGGAGTAATTAGCTGGTTCAATGCTATACTATCTTTTGTAGAACATTTGAATTTTTTATGAGCTTAAGTTTTCGTTTACCACATTATTTTTCGTTGCATTTACGCAGACAGGTCAAAGAATTGTATGTTGCTACTGCTATAAGTGATATGGCGGTAGCGGCTATGCTGATTTTTGAGCCGATTTATCTAAAATATGAATTGGGCTTAAGTGTCCCATGGGTGATTTTATTTTTTGCTGGAGTGTATGCTTGGTACATAGTTTTGATTCCTTTTGGGGGAAAGTTTGCGGCCAGGTTTGGTTATAAGCACTCTATGATTTTGAGTGTGCCTTTTCAGCTGGCTTATTGGACTTGTTTGTTTTTTGCGTCTCGCCACACTGAGCTTTTGTATGTAGCGACTTTGCTATATGGCTTACAAAAAAGTTTTTACTGGCCTGCTTTTCATGCGGTGGTGGCAAGGTTTGCAAACAAGTCTCAGGTGGGAAGAGAGTTTAGTGTCTTGACTGCAGTGATACAAACCGCCCATATTTTTGGTCCTCTGGTTGGTGGTTTTTTGGCGGCACGTGGCGGCGGAGGAGTTTTGCTTGTGGTAGCTGGCTGCATATATTCTTTGATGATTATCCCTTTGCTGGCTCATAAAGAGCGTGGTAGTCTCACTCCTTATAAATTTAAAGACACACTGAATTTATACCGAAGACATACAGACAAGGCCTTGGGGTATTTTGGTTTTGGGGAAGAGTTTATTGCTTTGGGGGTATGGCCAATTTTTATTTATGAAGTTTTAAAGGGCTATGATGGCGTGGGGGTGATGACGACTGTTTCGTCTGGTCTCGCAATTGTTATCAGCCTATGGATGGGGAGATTGACAGATCAAAGCGAAAAGAGACTTTTGATAAAAAGGGGTGGGCTTTTGGCTGCTATTAGTTGGTTTGTGAGACCTTTTCTTTTGAATGCCGGAGGAGTTTTGGTGTCTGATACTTTTGGCAGAACCGCCAAAAACGCTGTTTCTATTCCTATGTGTACTGTAACTTATGAGCGAGCAGAAGCTAGCGATATCATGCCTTACATGGTTTTCTTTGAGCAAAGTTTAGCTATTGGAAAACTACTCACAGCTCTTTTGGCAGCCTTGCTATTTGCTACAACTGGTAGTTTTGTATTACTATTTATTTTGGCTGGCGTTTTGAGTTTTTTATATATGCTGCTCTAGGCAGATTTATTCAATTGCGGATTAACGGATTACGGATTTATGAATACAGATTTAGAGATTTTTAATTTAATAGAGGCAGAGAGACAGCGGCAGCAGGAGACGCTTACGCTTATTCCATCTGAGAATTATGCCTCGCTGGCAGTTAGGGAAGCTGTGGGGTCTGTATTATCAAATAAATACTCAGAAGGGTATGCAGAGGCGCGCTATTATGAAGGTAATGAAATAATTGACAAAATAGAACTCTCGGCGATTGCTCGTGCCAATAAAATTTTTGGAGTGCCACACGCAAATGTGCAAGCCTACTCTGGTAGTCCCGCCAACAGTGAGATACTTTTTGCTTTGGCAGAGCCTGGCAGTAATATTATGGGGCTTCGCTTGTCTTCCGGTGGGCATCTCACTCACGGACATCCGAAAGTGACTTTTTCTGGTAAATATTACAACTCTATTCAGTTTGGCTTGGACGTGAGCGCGAGAATTGATTACGAACAAATGCGGAAGCTGGCTTTGGAGCACAAGCCCAAAGTAATCTTTTTGGGTACCACAGCTTATCCTTTTATTATCAATTGGAAATTGGCGCGTGAAATTGCTGACGAATGCGGAGCGTTTCTGATTGCTGATATTTCTCATGAGGTTGGTTTAGTTATCGCAAAAGTTTTGCCGAGTCCAGTAGAGTTTGCTCATGTAGTAATTTCTACTACGCATAAAACATTAAGAGGTCCGAGAGGCGCTATTATATTAGTTACAGATGAAGGTTTAAAAAAAGATCCACTGCTGTCAAAGAAAATTGACAGCGCGGTGATGCCAGGCATGCAGGGTGGACCACACAACAACACCACCGCTGGAATTGCCGTGGCTTTGATGGAGTCGCAAACTCCCGAATTTTCTGAGTATGGCAAGCAGGTAATTGCAAACGCTCAAGCATTAGCGGCGGAATTATTGCGGCATGATTTACAGCTAGTTGGTGGCGGTACAGAAAATCATTTAATGATCTTGGATTTTTCTATTCCTAATTCCGCACCCACTGGGGGAGGTGCTGGGCACGGGACGCTCGTGTCTTTTGCTTTAAATGCTGCGGGTATCGTCACAAACCGCAACACTGTACCTACAGACATCAACCCTTTTTACCCCTCTGGTTTACGCTTGGGGACTCCGGCGGTAACCACTCGCGGAATGAAAGAAAAAGAAATGCAGCAGATTGCAAATTGGATTGTTGAGGCTGTGGGAGTTGCTGGGGGTGAAAAGTTGCCAGAAGATAAAAGTTCACGTCAAGAGTTTTTGAAAGATTTTCGTCTGCGTATGGAAGAAAAACATGAATTGCAAACTATTAAATCACAAGTAAAAGAGCTTTGTAAAAAGTTCCCT
>CAZGEB010000019.1:2361-12953 GCA_964524915.1 uncultured Candidatus Saccharibacteria bacterium | reverse complement strand
GGCTGGGCTTTTGGCTTCGGATTAGAACGCCTAGCTATTGCTTCCATGGAGCTGCCAGACATCCGTCTTTTGTGGAGTGATGACCCACGTGTTACCAAACAGCTACACCTAGGACAAAAGTTTGTAGAGGTGAGCAAATTCCCGCCTATTGTCCGCGATATTTCCTTTATCGTCACCAAAGACTTTGTACCAAACAATTATTTTGATCTAATCAGGGAAATTGGCGGTGATATAGTTGAGGAAGTGCAGTTGCTAGATAAATACGAAAATGATGAAAAGTTTGGCGCAGACAAAATGAGCTACACTTACAGAATCATCTACCGCAGCCACGAAAGAACACTCACCACAGAAGAAGTGGAACCACTACAAAACAAGCTTTACGAGCAAACCAAAGAAGTTTACAACGCCGAACTTCGGTAACTGCAAAATCTAATATTTTCTGGCTTATTTAAGGGCATAAATATGAAGTGAATTTGAAAAATAGAGTAGAAAAATACTCTATTTTTTGATATAATAAAAAGGCATTAGAGGTGCCCAAAAATACAAGCAAAACCTCAAAAAAGAATGCTGAAAAAATAGCAAAATGCATCCCAAAATTTTAAAATTTTTAGAAATAATAGGCATTTACAAGCCCATAGTAACCCCAAAGCCACCGAGTCCTTTGGAGGTATTACAGCAAAAACTTCAAGTCTCTGGCGAAAATCAAGAGTTGCTCAGAACCGAACAAATGAAAAGCGATGCCACTCTAGACGAGCTTCTAAAACACAGGGATCAAATCTTCAGCACCACTACAAATTTTCACGACCACCCACAAGAAGAATTATTTTTGCAAATATTAGAACAAATTCAAGTCCTAGAGTATATAGACTCAAAAACTCCTGAGACACCCTCAAAAGAAAATCTTGATAAAATCAAAAAAGAGCTAGTAAAGTCACTGAAACTAATTTCTATACCAGCAAAAGAAGCACTGACTCAAATAAATGATTATTTAGAAACATTTGAAGAAGGCATTCTACTAGAAGAAGCCAGGGGAATCTATAAATTTAAAATCAGCGAAAACGATCGCTGGGTAAAACTACCGCTGCTTTCCACTTTTCCTGAAAAAACATCCGCCAGAAAAATGCAGGCGGAAAAAGAAATGGTAAAGATATTTAGACTACTGCCGGAAATGTCCATTCTAAGCATAAGCACAAAAGTCCCTTTCAGAAACATTTCTTTTTTGGAGCTAGAAGAAATTATTAAAGACAAATACATAACAGCAGTCAGAGAAAATCAAGATGGGGGAGTATATTGGTGCATATTTTAAATTAAAAAATATTTATTTTTCCTAACTCAAGACTTATGGCAAAAGACACAACAAAAAAAGCAAATTACGGGGCTGATCAAATCACCGTACTGGAAGGCTTAGAGCCGGTCAGAAAGCGCCCTGGAATGTATATTGGCTCTACAGGTAGCACCGGACTACACCATTTAATCTGGGAAGTGGTAGACAACTCTGTAGACGAAGCCCTGGCAGGGAACTGTGATTCCATAGAAGTAGTCATCCAAAAAGATGGTGGGTGTCTAGTTACAGACAACGGTCGTGGTATCCCAGTAGATGTGCACAAGCAAACCAAAAAAAGCGCCCTGGAAACAGTTTTGACCGTCTTGCATGCTGGAGGAAAATTTGGACAAGAAGGCTCTGGCTATAAAGTCTCAGGAGGCCTTCACGGCGTGGGTGTGTCTGTAGTAAATGCACTTTCTACGGATCTCACCGCTCAAGTAAAAAGAGATGGGAAAATCTACGAGCAAAAATTTAAAATAGGCAAACCACAAGGACCGGTCAAGGCTGTGGGCAAAGTAGACAAAGACGACCCCAACCAAACCGGAACTGCCATACTTTTTTATCCTGACGGGAGCATCTTTGAAACCACCACTTTCAATATTAAAACCATTCTAGAGCACTTACAAAATCAAGCTTTTTTAACGCGCAAACTGCGCTTTGTAATTACAGATGAGAGATCCAATATCTCCTACTTATATTACTTTGAAGGCGGTCTTTTGTCCTACATGAAAAAGCTGAACCGCAACAAAAAAACCAGGCATACACCTATTCACATACAAAAAGATTTAGAAGGCGATATGTCGGTTGAGGTGGCAATTCAATACACAGACGATTTTGACGAAAGAGTTTTGGCTTTTGCTAATAATGTCTATAACCCCGATGGTGGTATGCATGTAACCGGCTTTAGAACCGCCCTCACACGTGCGTTAAATAATTACGCCACCAAAAATAATTTTGTCAAAGAAACAGAAAAGCTCACTGGTGAAGACATGAGAGAAGGTCTTTCAGCTATTATTTCTGTAAAATTACCCAACCCTCAATTTGAAGGTCAAACCAAAGGCAAACTGGGCAACCCAGAAGTCCGTACAGCAGTGGAGTCTGTTGTAAGCGAAGCCTTGGAAATTTATTTAGAAGAACATCCAAGTGATTCTAGTAAGATCATAGAAAAGGTTTTACTAGCTGCCAAAGCTAGAATAGCCGCAAGAGCAGCTAGAGACAGTGTGATCCGCAAAGGTGTACTAGAAGGTCTGGCACTTCCTGGAAAACTCGCAGACTGTAGTGAATCAGATCCTGCCAAATGCGAGCTCTATATCGTAGAGGGAGACAGTGCTGGCGGCTCAGCCAAACAGGGAAGGGATAGAAAATTCCAAGCCATTTTACCACTCAAAGGAAAAATCCTAAACGTGGAAAGAGCTCGCCTAGACAAGATGCTCGCCAACCAAGAAATCAAAAACTTGGTCATTGCCTTTGGTACTGGAGTAGGAGAGATGTACGATGTCTCAAAACTTCGCTATGGTCGTATCATTATCATGACTGATGCTGACGTCGACGGAGCTCATATTCGCACCCTACTGCTCACACTTTTTTACCGCTATTTTGTGGATATTATCAAAGGCGGACACCTCTATATCGCTCAACCACCACTTTTCAAAGTTTCTTTGGGTAAATCTTTCAAATATGTATTTAGCGAAGAAGAACGAGATAGCGCCATAGCAGAACTACTAGCTTCTGCAAAAGACAAAAAAGAAAAAAGGCTAGAGGTCAAAAAAGGAAAGGTTGCCAAAAAAGAATCAACTGAGGACGAAGAAGAGCCAGCAGTAGAAATAAACGTAGGATCATCACAAAGTGGCACACAGCCCGATGTACAAAGATACAAGGGTCTTGGAGAAATGAACCCGGAACAGCTCTGGGAAACCACCATGGATCCAGCCAGTAGAGTAATGTTGCAGGTGAATATTGAAGATGCTGAAAGAGCTAGTGAGATTTTTGAAACTCTCATGGGCGACGATGTAGCTCCACGCAAAAAATTCCTAGTGACTCACAGTAAAAATGTAAAGAATTTGGATATCTAGCATTAGTAAATAGCGCCTAGCAACTAGTGGTTAGTTAATTTAAAAACCCCGCCAAAGGCGGGGTTTTTAATGTTTGGATCAAAGATTTTTCTTTATTAACTAAATTAACTAATTTTATGAGTTTACCCTAGGAGTTTCCAATAGCCTCTGACGCCTACCATCAGACACAACATTGGCCGCCATTTGCAAAATTGATTTATGCGCACCAGCACTAGTCTCATCATGAGAAAAATTCTCTGCAACAAAAGTGGCTGGATTATGTAAAACTGCAAGGCACTTAACCTCTAAAGACCTTGGATCTGTTTGTAAAAATTTAGCCAACGTTTCTCTATCAATTCCCATAAAACAACATCCTTTAAATTACATTAAATTACACAAATAAAAAACGAGTCGATGCGGCTCATTTATGAAGGCGAATCACCTTATTTGTCTTTATTATATCATATTTATTGGCACCTGTCCAATGAGTGCCATTTTATTGGCGTTTTCGAGCTGCTCCGGAGTACCCACCCTCAACCAAAACTTGGCCGTGGTAATACTTACAGGCAAGCTAAAAGCCGCTGCCGCTAGGGTGTGCGGTAGGCTATATTCCACACCTGCATGCGTTTTCACGCCTACTGAATCTTGGTTTAAATACTCTTCGGTCAAAAAATACGCCCCCGAGCATTCATAGGCAACGCCGCTATCCACAACATCTGCGAGCCCCTGTACCAGTCCATCTTCACCCACCACAACACTAGCTTTCAAGGGGCCTGATCGCCGCCACACCAACATAGACATTGTTTGAAGTGGTTCCTCCCCCTGGTTCAATGGGGAGGTGAGAAGGGGATGACAAAGCAATTCCAAGTCTTCTTTTTTATACAAATCATCACCGTTTACCACCAAACAAGGAAATTTAATTTTATGCAGTCTCGCTGCTTGACGGATCGCGCCGTCTGTTCCATCTAGTGGGTCTTGCTTTAAATATTCAATCTTTTTATTTTTATAATGATTACCCACAAACTCTTCAATTTGCTCGTGTAAGTATCCGGTGATAATTAAAACCTCGGAAATACAATCGGGCAAACTTGCCAAAGTCCACGCCAAAAGAGGCTGCCCGCCAATTTTTAATAATGGCTTGGGAGTACTGTCTGTGATCACACCCATTCTTTTCCCTCTACCACCTGCCAAAATCACCGCTTGCATAAATTTAAAATAAGTATAATTTTAAAATTTAATCTACAGCATTAACATTCTGACATTCTCGAGAATGTCAGAATGTTAATGCTTCTTAATTCTTAATTACACATCAACGATTATCGTAATAATTCCTACCAGTTAGAAAACTATCCACGGAAAGCTTGCACATTTCAAACATTGGCTCAGGTAAATTATGGATATCAAACCACTGCCATTCTTCACTTTTATCTGGTTCTAAAATTTTCGGCTCACCAGATTTCCATTCTGCGACTAAGCCGATATGACAATAATGCTTAGGTGCATATCTTTTAACATTCGCCAAAAAAAGAAATTTAATATTTTTAATTTCTATTCCCACCTCTTCTGCAAGCTCTCTACAAGCACATTCTTCAAAGCTTTCCATATACTCTAAATGCCCTCCTGGGAAAGCATACTCACCAGCCCCGTGAGAACCCAATCGTTTTGCTAATAAAATCTTCCCCCCCCCTCAGAATCATTATTCCAACACCAACCCTTGGCTTTTGCTCTTGAGCATCTTTCATAAAAATATTAAGTTGTTACTGGTGCACTCGGAGGGATTTGAACCCCCTGCCTCTTGGTTCGAAGCCAAGCGCTCTATCCAAATGAGCTACGAGTGCGTGAATAAGTAGTGAGTAACGAGACTTGAGGAATGAATTTGCGCAAGGCATTTCCCATCTCATGCCTTGCTACTCATTTCTCACAACTAGTATCTATGCTACCATAACTACATGATGATCGTCTATTACGGGGTGGACGGGGTATCTATCCGCGATACTGCCCGAGCATTTGCCACCAAAAACCAAGCTGATTTGCAAATATTAGAAGAAGGGGAATTGCCCTCCGAAGAAAATTCAGACACGCTTTTTGGTAATGCGCCCATTTGGCTAGCCAGAGGTATTATAAACAGCAAAACCAACCCCAAAGCCCTAGAAAAACTCCAGACAAGCCCCACTACTACTATTATAATTGAAGAAAAGTTAACCTCTAAGCAAATAGAATCCCTACCGAAAGGATCAGAAGTCAAAGAATTTTCTATTCCAAACGGAAAATTAGTGAGCTGGATCATAGACCGGTGCAAAAAACATGGCGCCTCGTGTACGGCAAGTACCGCACAAAAATTGGTCACCATGCTAGAGATTAATGAGTACAAAGGCATCAATTCTGAAGACGTGTGGAGGCTAGAGCAAGAAATACAAAAATTATCCACTTACAGCAAAGATATTTCCGTGGAAAGCATCAATCTGCTAGTCCCAAAAGGGGAGGGGGCTACTTTTGGAATGGTGGATATGCTCCTGGGAGGTAACACCAAGGCTGCCATGGCAGAACTGGAAAAAATTTATTTTACCAACAAAGATGATTCAGGTACGACCCTGCTTTTGGTGGGAGGTTTGGCGGATACATTAAGAGGCGCGAGACTACTTCAAACCGCCCAAAAGGAAAAAATTTCGGAATCCAAAATTGTAGAGGAAATGAAATGGCCCTCATGGAAAGTCACTAAATTAAAAAAATTAGCAACCACGATAAGCTCAAAAATTATCCAAGAAACTCTACAAAAACTAACCGCGCTAGATGAGGAAATAAAAACCTCAGGTCTTCCTCCCAGAGTAGTTTTCGAGCTAATAGTAAGTAATTTTAAGAGTAAATAAAATATCCGTCCCGCCGAAGGCGGGACGGATATTAAAATCAATTTTATATACGGCACCAAGCAATTGTTACAAAAATATTGAAGCCTCAAATTGCCATACGATTCTCAGACGATAGACACAGGAACTAACCAAAAAACCTATTTTACCTCTTTGATCTTTTTCGGTCCAAGGCGGACAAAAGACGCTTGCGGATACGAATACTTTGTGGGGTGACCTCTACCAATTCATCAGGACCAATATATTCCATCGCGAAATCTAAAGTAACTGGATGAGGTGGTACCAAGATGATAGCATCATCAGCCCCAGCAGAACGCATATTAGTGAGCTTTTTGGTTTTACAAACATTAAGCTCAATATCATCATTTAAAGCATTTTGTCCAACTACCATACCTTCGTACACCTCTACAGCAGGGCCGATAAACATGGTACCGCGCTCTTGAGCGTTGTTTAGACCATAAGCATTGGAAACACCGGACTCAGAAGCTACCAAGGACCCATGATCATTACTGTGGGTGTCTATAGAATGTAGTGGCTGATAGCCATCAAATAAATTATTAATTACTGCTGTACCACGAGTACGAGTCAAGAGTAAGTTTTTAAGACCAATAAGTCCACGGGTTGGCATTTTGTATTCCAAATGCATATCGCCAGTGGCTTGAGTGTCCATAGAAAGCATTTCACCGCCACGCTTACCGATCTGCTCAATGATCACACCCTGATACTCTCCGGGCACATCTATGGTTACGAATTCATAAGGCTCCATCTTTTGCCCATTTTCTTCATGGAAAATTACTTGCGGCTGAGATACTTGCAATTCAAATCCTTCGCGCCTCATAGTTTCAATCAAGACTGCCAAATGTAGTTCACCACGCCCAGAAACCATGAAAGTATCACCCTGATCTGTGTCGTCAACCCTCAAGGCAACATTAGTTTCCAATTCTTTATACAAACGATCACGAATATTTCTAGAAGTAACCAGTTTGCCTTCTTTTCCAGCAAAAGGAGAAGTGTTGACACCAAAAGTCATTTTCACGGTTGGTGGTTCTACCGCAACAGGGTCTAGCTGCACAGGATTTTGACTATCTGACAAAGTTTCACCGATTTGAATAGAGTCAAATCCAGAAATCGCCACAATATCCCCAGCACTAGCCTCTTCCACTTCTACACTTACCATACCTTGGTACATTTGTAGTGCGATAACTCTAGAAACATTTTTGCTGCCATCATGTTTGATTTGGGCCAAGTTTTGACCTTTTTTCACACTACCAGATTGGATTTTTCCAATACCAATCTTGCCCTTGTAATTATCATAAGCCAAAGCCAAAACCAACATAGCAAAAGACTGACCTTCTGTGATCTCTGGTCCTGGCAAATTTTTGATAATTGAGTCAAAAAGAGGAGCGATCTTCTCTTGGTTGCTGGCAGATTTATTTTCTATCATCTGCATAGCAGACTCCAGGCTTTCACTAGCAACTCCAGCTATGCCACTGGCGTATAAAATAGGGAAGTCAAGCTGTGCGTCATTTGCACCCAGCTGCACAAACAAATCAAAAGTTTTATTGATAGTGTTTTCCACCAAAGCCCCTGGTTTATCAATCTTGTTTATCACCACAATGGCTTTGTGCCCAAGCTCTAATGCTTTTTTCAGTACAAATTTTGTTTGAGGCATGGGACCTTCTTGTGCATCCACCAAAAGCAAAACTCCATCAGCCATTTTCAAAGTTCTTTCCACCTCACCGCCAAAATCTGCGTGTCCAGGAGTATCTATGATATTAATTTTAGTGTCGCCGTACATCAAAGAAGCGTTTTTCGCCCGAATAGTTATACCACGCTCTCGTTCCAAATCCATAGAGTCCATAAGCAAGTCAGAGCCTGTGTCTTTGACTGCGTTGGTAAATTTCAGCATGGCGTCCACCAGCGTAGTTTTGCCGTGGTCCACGTGAGCAATAATGGCGATATTGCGTATGTCGTTTCTGATCATAAATACTTCCTTGATTATAAGATTATCTGGCAAACAAGCCGGAATTCAAAAAATAAATTCAATAAAAAAGGGCTTCGCGCCCCAATCAATCTAATTTCCATAATTATATAACAAATCCTTAAAAATAGCAAGTTGTGGTATAATTCATATATAGTAATGAGGCTTGAGACATGAGGAGTGAGGAAGCTCAGTGCACAATTAAAACTTCCACCAAAACTCACGTTTTTCCAACATCTTAAGTACTAATTTCTCACAACTAAATTCCAATGAAATATTTAAGCTCGTCAAACATAAAAAACAAAACGGTTTTTTTAAGAGTAGACTTCAACGAACCACTAAAAGGCGGAAAGCTAGCAGATGATTTCCGCATTGTTTCGGCCTTGCCGAGCATTTTGAAACTGCAAAAACAAAATTGTAAAATTATTATTGGCAGTCACCTGGGTAGGCCAAACGGCAAAAACACTCCTTCTTTAAGCCTTCGTCCTGCTGCCAAAAAACTCGCCGAGCTTTTGAAAATTAAATTTATAGAAACAGACAAGAGACTGCCAATGTATGACGCCCCGCATTTAATTTTTCACACAGGCGACATCAGAAAAACATCCATCAGAGAAACTATTCAAAGCAGCGCAAGCAAAGACATTATTTTTTTGGAAAACTTAAGATTCTATGAAGAAGAAGAGGCGGGTGGAGCCACCTTTGCCAAAAACCTGGCTAGTCTAGCAGAAATTTATGTAAACGACGCTTTTGCCGCCTCACACAGAAAAGACGCTTCTATTTTTGCTGTGCCGAAATTTCTACCTGGGCTTGCGGGGATTGTTTTAGAAAAAGAAATTATACAATTAGAAAAGATTCTTCATCGCCCCAAAAAACCTTTTGTACTCATGATGGCGGGGATCAAAATCACAGACAAGGAAAAGACTATAGTCAATTTAAGCAAACACGCCGACAAAATCCTTTTAGGTGGAGGACTAGCCAACATGATTTTTGTCTCTCGTGGATACGAAATCGGACTCAGTCGTATAGAAAAAGAAGCGCTGCATTTGGCCTCCAGACTAGACCGTACTCTAAAAGACAAAATTGTACTACCAAAAGATGTAGTGGTAGCTCAAAAATCTTTGGATAAAAAAACTATTCGCTGCTGCAAACCCACAGAAGTTCGTAAAAATGAATTGATTTTGGATTTGGGGCCAAAAAGTATTTTAGAATTTGCCAAAATTTTAAAAACCGCCAAAACTATAGTTTGGAACGGGCCCCTGGGACTTTTTGAAAAGAAACCTTTTCATCATGGCACTTTTGCCTTAGCAAGAGTAATAGGAGGAGTTTCCAAAGGCAAGTGCTTTGGAGTCATAGGCGGAGGAGAAACAGTAGACGCAGCGCGGGAAGCTGGGCAAGTAGAACATATAGATCATTTATCTACTGGCGGGGGAGCCATGCTGGAATTCCTAGCAGGCAATAAACTCCCAGGTATTGAAGCTTTAAAGTAGCTATTGACCAGGTGGTAGTAAAGGAATACAATATTCTAGTGTTTTGATATATTAATTTTTAAAAATATGAATAGAAATAGAATAGCAGTGGTGTTGGGACCAGGGGTTGGCGGTGAGGAGAAGGTAGGGGCGATCGTTAATGCTATTTTTGAAGCAACTGCGACAGCAACAGGAGAAGCACATAATGAAGGAAAAATGCCAAATGAACAGAAACCATTACCAGGTCACCTCGAGCCAGAAAAGGAGAAGTTAAATACCGCATGGATTTAGCAATAGAACATAACTAGCTCAAGAAAAAAATATTCGTAAATATTCAAAGAATCTTTGTGGATTGTTTTTATACATTACAAATAAATTTATGGCTATAAAAGACAGGGAGCAACTACTAGAAATCTTAAAAAAAAATAAACATCGTAAATTAACAGGGTGGACTGAGGTACGTCCTGGTAGTGACACAGCAGCGGCCTTTCATTCCGCAGGATACACACATGAAAGTGTTGGGATGGATCCATTAAACCCAGATGGTGAGATTGCGGATGTTGTAATAACAACAGATCCGCTAGACCACAGAGCAACTTTTTTGTATGAAGCGACCAATGTACACCAACTCATGGACAACTCCGTATCCATACAAATACCGGTCAACAACAAAGGTTTCAAAAGAAATCCGAGCCAAAAATAACTAGCGCTTTTGCATACCACAAAAAAGCCCATGGTTTTTTAAAAAACCATGGACTTTTCTTTATTTCAAATTCCGGCTATAATACCCTTATGCGCATGTTTTATGCTTTAAATCTGCCAGAAGAGGTAAAAAATAGGCTTTATAGAGAAGCTCGTTCTTGGGATATGTTCAAAATAGTCAGAAGCGATAATTACCACATTACA
>CAZGEB010000019.1:0-2261 GCA_964524915.1 uncultured Candidatus Saccharibacteria bacterium | reverse complement strand
ATTTTCAATTCCCAACTTCCAATGTCTAACAAGATTTCAAATATTGATCTTGCTGGTCTAAAAATCATAAGTGCCGAAAAAAAAGATTTACTAGACTGGATCGAGACGCGAATAAATAACCACGAAAAAACTTTTATCGCCACCCCCTATGGCGAATTTTTGTATGAGGCCTTACGCAATCCAGAATTTAAATGGATTTTAAATGAATTTGATGCCAATATCGCAGACGGTATCAGCATCCAGTGGGCGAGTGTGTTTTTGTCTTCCCCCCCTCCTCCTGAGGAGGGGTTGGGGGAGGTTGCTAAAAAAAATTGGTATTTCAGTATCATTAAAATATTTTTGAGAATGGCAGTAACTGGGAGCCAAATTTTACTTGCCCCACAAAAGATCAAAAAATATATCCCGGAAAAAATTACCGGCTCAGATTTTATTTGGGATTTGGCAGAAATAGCTGAAAAAAATAAATGGACCGTGATGCTTGCAGGAGGATTTGGCGATACATCAGAGATTACCAAACAAAAACTTTTGGCAAAATTTCCCAAATTAAATATAGTAGGGACGAGTAATATAGAAGTGGGTAATAATAATACTGCATCGTGTCATTGCGAGGAGTCCGAGGCATTGGGAGGAAGACGAAGCAATCCAGTAATTCACGCGATGGATTGTCGAAATCGCATCCGCCAGCTGGCAGAATCATCGGCAATGTCAGAGAAAGAAAATACTGAAATAACAAAAGGTGGTGAGGCCGCCACATTACTTCATCAAATTCAAACTCTAAAGCCTGACGTACTTTTTCTTTGCCTTGGACCTTTCAAGCAAGAAAGATTTTTGATTTACAACAAAGAATTACTGCCCGTAAAATTAGCCATTGGCCTAGGCGGCACTTTTGATTATATAGCTGGCCTCAAAAAACAGCCCCCGCATTTTATAAGAAAGATTGGACTTGAATGGCTCTGGAGACTATTTACCCAGCCGCAAAGATGGAAGAGGATTTACAATGCCACCTTCAACCTCGTCATTTCATTAATCAAATACAAAGTTTATAAGTCTCGCCCCTGGAGGCCAAATGTAGCCATTGCCATCATTTCCAAAGACAACAGAATTTTGATTTGCAGAAGAAGACCAGGCAGAAAACCCAAAGAGTGGTCAAAATACAGAAGACCAGAAAATTGGTACTTTGAGCACTGGCAAATTCCTCAAGGAAAGATTGAAAAAGGCGAAAGCCTGGAGCAAACAGCGGTTCGGGAAACTAGAGAAGAAGTAGGTGTTGCGAGGGGAGAAATTTTGAAGATTTTGCCAAATGTCAGAAACTATTTTTTCCCAATTGACAACATGCCACTCTTTGGACCAAATAAATACAAAGGTCAATCCCAAAGCCTAGTTTTTATGAGATTTTCTGGAAATTTGAACGATATCAAAGTTGACCAAGATGAATTTGACGCGTATGATTGGGTTAGAAAAGAAGATTTAATATCCAGACTTCACCCCGCCCGCAAAGACCTGGGTAAAATTATTTTAGACAATTGGCCAAAGTAATATATTCAAAACAAATCTTCCTGTCATCCCAGAATCCGGCTTTGCGGATATCTGGGATCCAGTAAAAAATATGGCTGTGATTCATCTACATAGGATCCCAGATCTCGCAAAGCCTCGTCTGGGATGACAGACAACAAAGTCAAAAAACGCCCGTTATCTATAAATTTTATGATCATGTCATAATTTCTAGTATACGATTTTTTCAAACTTTTAATTATTTTATAAAAAATAATATGGCATTCAATCCACCTAGAATCATCCCGAATGAAGCGGAGTTAAAAAAAGACGCGGAGAGGATAAAAGAAATTGATTCGCTCTTAAAGACGGAAACAGAAGAGAGAAAAATAGCTTCTTTAAAACAAGAGCGCTCCAGACTACAAGCCAAATTAAAAGAACATTCACCGCAATATAATATCAAAAGATTATGATCAGAACACGTTTTGCCCCATCACCAACTGGACTAGTACATATTGGCAGTATTCGCACTGCTCTATTTTGCTATCTTTTAGCAAAACAACAAGGTGGCAGCTTTATTTTGAGAGTTGAAGACACTGATCAAACAAGACTGGTGGAAGAAGCTTTGGGGAGCTTGCTTAGAGTAATGAAACAGCTAGGTATACAGCCAGACGAAGGTTACTTTTTGGATGACACAGACACTTTGCAAGAAAGAGGAGAGTTTGGACCGTATTTACAATCCCAAAGATTGGAGATATATAAAAAATACA
>CAZGEB010000018.1:6513-13733 GCA_964524915.1 uncultured Candidatus Saccharibacteria bacterium | reverse complement strand
CAAAGAGGGTGGGAAACGCTACATGCTCATAGACGGTCACGCCCTTATTCATAGGGGTTTTCATGCTGTGCCAAACCTCACCACCAAAAGTGGTGAACCGGTTGGCGCCGTTTATGGGTTTGCGATGATACTGCTAAAAGCCATAAAAGATTTAAAGCCTACGCACATAGCTTGTTGCTTTGATTTGGAGGGGAAAACTTTTCGTCATGAAAAGTATACGGAATACAAGGCTCAAAGAGTGAAACAACCAGACGAGCTGTATGCTCAGATTCCTAGAGTAAAAGAATTGGTCAGCGCTTTAAATATTCCTATTTTTGAAAAGCCGGGTTTTGAGGCCGATGACCTACTGGGGACCTTGTCTGCAGAACTTACAACTTACAACTTACAACTTACAACTCCGTTTGAAATAATGATCGTCACTGGCGATATGGATACTTTGCAGTTGGTAAACGAGCAAGTGAAAATTTATACTTTACGCAAAGGTCTGGGTGATACCGCTGTGTATGATACAGCTGCTATTTACGAGCGCTTTGGCTTAGCACCTTTGCAGATGATAGACTATAAGGCTTTGCGAGGAGATCCTTCGGATAATATCAAGGGTGTAAAGGGAATTGGTGAAAAAACAGCCGTGGAACTCATAAAAGAATTTGGGAGCATTGACAATTTATATGAAAGAATAAAGAATAAAGAATTAAGAGTAAAGAATCAGATCAAGCCGAGGGTTTTGCAATTATTAATTGACGGTGAAGATGCTGCTCGCCAGTCATATGAGCTTTCCAAAATAGTTACCGATGTAGAGATTGACCCTGAAGTCCCAGAATATATTTTTGATTCTAGCCATTTGGCGGGCACCATAAAACTTTTTCAAGTTTTAGAGTTTAGGACTTTGATAGATAAATTACCGAAAGAGTATGTGGTGAGCGGTAGGATGGTAAGCAGTAAAGCAGTAAACGGTAAGAAGGAGGCGGAAATTCAAACAGAAGAATTAAATGATTTTACAACCCGCAACCCACAACCCGCCACTTATTCAATTGTCGCACAAGACTATCAACTAATCGATACTCAAGAAAAATTAAAAAACTTAATTCAAAAGTTAGCGAAGCAAAAAGAATTTGCATTCGACACAGAGTCCACGTCTTTGAATATCATAGATGCAAAATTGGTTGGAGTTTCTTTGGCGTTTTCCGAAGGCGAGGCTTTTTATGTACCAGCATATATAGTCTTGCAAAATCAAGAATTTCAAAATATTTTAACGAGCTCCACCCATAAAGTGGGCCATAATTTGAAATACGATCTGCATATTTTACAAGGCGCTGGTATAAATGTAAGTGGTGTTTATTTCGACACGATGCTTGCCTCGTATTTGCTAAATGCTTCTAGCCGTCAGCATAGTTTAGATGCTTTGGCTTTTGTAGAGTTTGGTTATCAGATGCAGCCGATTACTGATTTGATAGGCAAGGGAAAAACCGAAATCACTATGGACCAAGTGCCAGTGGAGAAAGTATCTTGGTATGCAGCAGAAGATGCAGATATGACTTTGCGTCTAAAGAATATTTTTCAGTCAAGGTTGGCCGAGGAAAACCTAGAAAAGATTTTTTTTGATATAGAAATGCCACTAGTTCCAGTTTTGGTTTCTATGGAGAGATTTGGTATTAAGATGGATTCTAAAATTTTAAAGAAGCTGTCTTCCATGGCTGCTGAAGAAATTGCGGTTTTGGAAAATGAAATTCATGTTTTAACAGATTCTGATTTCAATATCAATTCCCCCAAGCAACTCAAAGAGGTTTTGTTTGATAAATTAAAACTCCCCACAGCAGGAAACAAGAAAACCAAGACAGGAATTTCTACTGCTGCGGGAGAGCTGGAAAAGATGTTGGGGCTGCATCCTGTTATCCCAAAAATTTTGGAGTACAGAGAGCTTACAAAACTTCAGAGTACCTATTTAGAGTCTTTACCAAAACTAGTTAATAGCAAAACTGGCAGAATTCATACTTCTTACAACCAAACCATAGCGGCCACAGGCAGGCTTTCTTCTACAGATCCAAATTTGCAAAATATTCCAGTTGGTGAGGACGGTCTTGGTAGCAAGGTCAGGCAAGCTTTTGTGGCAGAAAAGGGTTTTAAACTGGTGTCTTTGGATTATTCACAAATGGAGCTGCGCATAGTGGCACATTTGTCTGGTGATGAGGCAATGTCTGCTGTGTTTCTGGCGGGTGGAGATATTCATACCAAAACCGCCACTGGGCTGTTCGGGGTGGGTGAGGAAAATGTGACCAAGGAAATGCGTCGCCATGCTAAAACTGTAAATTTTGGGATTCTCTATGGACTTTCAGCTTTTGGCTTGTCTTCTCGAATAGCAGAGATTGAATCAACGGACGCCAAAAGTTATATAGAAAAATATTTTGCGACTTACCCGGGAGTTTGGGAATATCTAGAGTCCGTGAAATTGGAGGTCAGAGAAAAGGCAGAAGTGCGTAATCAACTTGGAAGACTCCGTAAATTTCCAGAAATTAAATCTTCACAATTTTTTATTCGCCAGGCAGCCGAGCGCGCAGCAATCAATTTTCCTATTCAGTCTCTGCAGGCGGACATTATCAAGATCGCAATGATTGACATCTGGTCAAGGATTAAGGATAAAGGATTAGAGGTTAGGCTTTTGCTTCAGGTTCACGACGAATTGGTTTTTGAAATTCAGGAAGATAAGGTGGAGTATTATATAAACTTGATTCGTCCGCTTATGGAAAATGCCTTAAAATTAAATGTCCCGGTGGTGGTAGATGCAAAAGTGGGTGATAACTGGGGTGAGATGGAAAACTTTTCTTAGAGGTCTTTGGATTTGTGTTATAATTTATAAAAGTCATTAAGTTGGAGGATAAAAATATGGACGAACATGATTGTGGGTGTTGTGCTGATTTGGGCACATGTCAGGCAAACAAGGCTGCGCATAATTGCACTTGCGAAGGTTGCCCTTGCACTCCTGCTGCTGGAGAAGTAGCCGAGGAAGCAGCTGAACCAGTGGTGGATTAAGAATAGGTGGCTAAGACACCTGTAGACAAAAAGCAAGATGCAAAAATCTTGCTTTTTGTCTTAAAATAGCCTTTTTAGCCGCTATATTGGGGGGTGAAATATTTTTGTAAATAAATTGTAGTAATTATATATGGTAGAAATGACAGACGAAGCTTTGGCTGGGATGGCCCAAAAGGGCGATCTTCGGGCTTTTTCTGAATTGGTTGGCAGGTTTGAGGCAAAGCTTTTGAGGTATGCCCATAGATTTTTACTGCAAGGGTTTGACGCTGAAGATCTGGTCCAAGAAGTGTTTTTGAAAGTTTATGTAAATATTAAATCTTTTGACACCTCTAGGTCTTTCAATTCTTGGATTTATCGAATTGCCCATAATGAGTTTATCAACGCTATTAAAAAAAGAGGGCAAGAGCCGCTGCCTTTTTTTGATGCAGACAGTCTTTTCCCGCACCCTCTTTCCAAAGACAACCCAGAGGCAGACGTGAGCGCCAAGGAGCTGAAAGAAATGATGCAGGTATGTTTAGAAAAGTTGGACGTGAAGTATCGTGAGCCTTTGGTTTTGTATTATTATGAAGATGTGAGCTATAAGGAAATAGCGGAGATTTTGCATATTCCAGAATCTACTGTAGGCGTGAGAATTGGCAGAGCAAAAAAATTACTCAAAGAAATATTTCTCAAGTTAAATTACGATCAATCTTAATATGCCCGAAGAAAATATTCAGAAAAAAGTTTTAGAGGTGATAGAGAGTGGCTCTATCAAAATGAAGCCTAGGTGGCACTTTGTGCTGAAGTCTGGGTTTTTGGTCGTGGGGTCGATTTTTTTGGTTTTGTTTTTGATTTACTTGTCTAGCTTTATCGTATTTGTTTTAAGGCAGTCTGGAGTACTTTTTGTGCCAACTTTGGGTTTTACTGGAGTGCGGGTTTTTTTGGCTTCTGCTCCTTGGCTACTTATTTTTTTGGCTTTGCTTTTTGTTTGTCTTTTGCAGATTATGGTGAAAAGATTTGCTTTTGGTTATGCTCGCCCTCTTTTATATTCTAGTGCTGTAGTGGTCATTATAGCAGTCGTGGGCGGGGTTTTGGTGGAGATGACGCCATTGCATAATGGCTTACTTATTCAATCAGAAGAAATGCATTTACCTATTGCTGGAGTATTTTATAGACAATTTGCGCAAGTGGATGGGGCGACCAATATAACCCTTGGTAAAATTGTAGGTTTCTTAGATGATGATGTACAAATTCAAACTCGCGAAGGAGAAGTTTGGATTGTTAGAATAGACGAAAATACTTTGGGTAGACGAAATGGTCTTTTACTCGGAGATAATATTGTGGTGCTCGGTGAGAGGATCGGTAAGGAAATCTCGGCTTTGGGTATAAGTAGATTTTTTGGCAGAAATATCAGGCATTCTCCATTGTTTATGCAAAGACAACATATGCAGCAGATGCCGGATGAAATATTTTAAGCTTTGAGTTGTAGTAATAAGTGAAAGACCTTGAAAAAGTCTTTACTTATTATTAATTTAATAAAAAGCAAATATGAAACACTCAAAGAAAGCCTCGCTTATTTTAGCTTCCGGAATTATTGCAGTAGGCCTTGCGGCTAGTGGTGCAGGCCTAATCTACGCACAAGATTTAGCTCCAAGTAATGGCCCCATGGCAAACTTAGTAGAGGCCATTTCACAAAAATTTCATTTGAATAAAGATGAGGTGCAGCAGGTCTTTGACGAACAAGTGTCTCAGCTGCGAGAGCAGCAAAAGCAAAAACAGCAAGAGTTTTTGTCAGGCCTAGTCAAGGATGGCAAACTTACCCAAGAAAAAATGGATAAGATTATCGCCAAGACTTCCGAGCTGGATGCTGCAAGAGAGTCTATGAAAGCAGAAATGCAAAGCAAGAGTCCTGCAGAAAGACAGGCGGTGATGAAGGCTCAAGTGGAGTCATTAAAAACTTGGGCAGCTGACAATGGCATCCCCTTACAATACCTAAGACCCTTCCATGGTGGGATAGAGAGAGCTATGCATGGGTTTGGTAGCAGACGCGGGATGGGGATGATGAATTAAACAAATTAAATAGCATAGAAAAAAAGGAGCAGCTGCTATAGCTGGTCCTTTTAATTTACAGATTTTAAAATTTATTTATCAGAAACCAAGCTAGTAAAAATAAATTGCCCCACCAAGACAAAAAAGAAATCATAAAAGAGACGGTGATTTTTTGTTGTAGTTGCTTTGGTAGTAGTTCTTCTGCTTGCCCTCTTTTTTCTTTTTCTATTAGAAAAGGACTAATCACAAAAGATAAAAAAAGTCCGTTGAGAGTCATGATGAAAAGTAGGATGATATGGGCTGAAATAATTTCGTCTGGCCAGAAGTCTTTGTAAAACAAAAATCCGCCCACTGTAATAAGCAAAGTCCCTAGCCAAATGAGGGGCTTGGTGATTTTGTGGGTGCGGGTGGTGGCTAGGGTCCAGTATTTAGAGTGCCTTGCCAAAAAACCATGAAAGTCTATGACTGTCACAGCTCCGAGGCCTATTACGAATCCACCAAGAAGAATAAATAAGCTAATTGTTTGTGCGAGCATAGTTTCTATTTATTTTTTAAACCATGGAATCAAGACACTGGTGTGTTTTGCATACTCTTGAAATTTTGGATTACCGAGCATCTTATTTTCTAGTAGGGGGATCCCAGATACTTTGGTGATGAGTAGTGTGATAGTTAGGGGGCCTATGATGCTTGGCCACCAGAAGTTTGTACTCAAGCTGATTATCCAGATGGCCCACCAAATAGTGATTTCCCCAAAATAGTTGGGGTGCCTGGAGTATTTCCAAAGTCCGGTTTGGAGAATTTCTCCTTTATTGCTTGGATTTTTGATAAAATCTGCTAGTTCTTTGTCACCCCTTGATTCAAAGTAAAATCCTATGCACCACAAGACTAGCCCAACTGCGAGGATCGGTAAATTGGCCTTTGAATTTGTGCTTAAATTGATTATTATGGTGGGGATGGCGATACAAAAAAGCAGGAGCCCTTGTAATAAGAAAACTTGCAGAAAAGACCTAAGGTAAAACCATTTTCCCCACTCTTGTCTCCAAGTTTGATATCTATAATCCTCTGGCTTGTTTTTGTTTCTTTGGTGAATATGAAAGGCGAGCCTAAGTCCCCAAACGGTAATCAGTGAATTGGTTAAAAGCGCCGCTGGACTTTTTTGTTCAGCGATAAAAAAGGCTATCCAGGAAAGAAGGATAAAGCCCAAACCCCAAGCAGTATCAGCGACATCATTTCTTTTTTTGATTATAGAAACCCAAAACCAAAAGCTCATGTATATGAAAAGAACGACAGCAAGAAGAAAAAATGTATTCATAATTTTGCTTTGGTGTTTTTTAAAGCCTGGCAGCGATAGCGTAGACTATGATAGAGACGGCGGCCGAAAGCCCCATTCCCCAAATCAGGTCTACTACAGTAACTATCACTGGCCAATCTTTAATAGTGGCTAGGTTGGTCAGGTCGTAGGTGGCATATGTAATAAGACCAAACAGTGCTCCAAAAATTAGTGCATGAAGGGGGGAAGATTTTTCTAAAGCCGGAGTGATGACAAATAAGATCAATCCAGCGATGAAGATGAGATAAAAAATTATGGCTGCGGGCCAAATAATATTTTTGGTCATCAGGAAGCCTAAATGTTTTGCATAAAAGTTTTTGGCAAAAACTCCTAGCCATAGCATGTCTATGACAAAAAATATTGGCAAGCTGATCAAATAAAGTTTTAGAAACATATTTTTTATTTATTTAAATAGGTGATAGTGATTTGAAGTGTGGTGGCAAAACTTACCCAAAGTAAGTAAGGGATCTGTGCGTAAGCAAGCACTTTGGAGTGAGGGTAGATAGCTGCCACACTCCAGACAAGTGTGAGTAAGACCGCGATTATGTCTAGAGAGGCCAGAAGATTATTTTTTAAGCCAAATTGGATGGGTGTAAAAAGAAAATTGAAAATCAAATTGAGTGCAAATGGTAGTGCTACTATCCAGGAAATTTGTTTGCTAAATGCTTTATAAAAAACTGTTCCAAAAGAAAGGGCAATGACGATATAGAGCACTGTCCACACTGGGCCAAAGAGCCAGGAGGGAGGTGCCCAGGCGGGCTTGATTAAGTTTTGATACCAAGAATAAGATGGGTTCATATGGTAATTATACCATGCTTTTGCTTGCTTTTATTGG
>CAZGEB010000018.1:4397-6413 GCA_964524915.1 uncultured Candidatus Saccharibacteria bacterium | reverse complement strand
CCAAAGTCTTCTTTGATGATAAAGACATGAACTTTTCTTCCCATGTGCAAGTTTTCTTTTTTGAAAATGACTATTTTGGATATTTGAGTGCCGCTGCCGTAAATCTTTTGAATGCGTTCATTTTCCAAAGGAAAAACTGTTTCCTCTAAACGCTTCATACCTTCACTTAAGTCTTTCGTAATCTTTTTGCTACTCACAACAAAGATTAAATTGGTTGAAGTGAAAACTATGTGGGGGAGTTGACTGCCAGTATTGGAGGCGATGATCATTTCGCCTTCTTCTGTAAGGGCGTGGACGGATCCTAAGTAAAAATCAGAAAGCACAGAGGTTTTTCTTAAAAGAGCTTGTTTTTCCGGGTCTGTTTCTTTCAGGATTTCTTCGTGTAGATTTTTCCAGCCGTGATTTTCAGACTTTAGAAAATCTATAAATCCAATTTGCTCTAGCGTCTTGGAAGACCCGTTCATCACGCTAGCGCCTTGCGGGATGATCTTCTTGATTTCTTCTAGGGCTTCTTTTCCAGTGTCAAATACTCTCGGAACCATCCCATTTATTTGTAAATTTTTGACCGTGGTTTCAATTGTTGCTTCATCTGCTAGAGTTTCGTATGCCATATATTTGTTGTTGAGTATGTATTAATTATTTTTTTAAGTAGTTTTTCTGTATTTGTAAATAGCTAGTGGTACGAAGACTAATAAAATTCCAGCTATCCAGAGAAGTGAATACCAAAGATTATTGCCAATGGGCGTGCCTAGACTCAAGGCCCTGACAGCGTTTACCGTCACTGTGATCGGACTGATTTTTGCAAAAGCCTGTAGCCAGGTGGGCATACTGTTTACTGGTACGAAAATAGAGCTTGCAAAAACCAAAGGAAACACCCAAATAAACCCAGCTACTTGAGCGGTCTCTACATTTTTTACTGCCATACCAATAGTGGCCGAGATCCAAGAGAAGGCAAAACCAAAACTTACGGTCAGTAATATTGCAAGTACTGCATCCCCAAGGCTTTCGTGGAATCGGTAGCCGATTATGAAGCCCACTCCAGACATCAAGAAGACTACAAAGAGGTTACGTAAAGTGTCAGAAATGGTTCTGCCGGCTAGTACTGCAGAGCGTGCCATGGGTAGACTCCTGAATCTGTCTATCATACCTTTGGAAAGATCGTCTGCAAGTCCTACGCCAGTTTGCATGGCACCAAAAATTACGGTTTGGACGATGATTCCAGGGATCAAATAGTTGATATAGTTAACTCCCGGGGTTTTGATGGCGCCACCAAAGACATAGGCAAAGAGAAGTAAAAACATGACCGGCTGAATAGTTGAGAAGATCAAAAGCTGCGGAAGACGAATGTACCTGAGAAGATTTCTTTTGACCATGAGGCTTGCGTCCATGATGATCCAGTAAATAGAGTTGTGGTTGGTATAGTTGTGGCTACTCATACTATTCCTTTCCTTTGCCTGTTAATGTCAAAAATACTTCGTCTAGGGTGGGTTTTCTGAGCTCGATATCGGCTATATCTATTTTGAAATAATCCATAGCCCTGACAGCCTCGAGCAAAGTTTTGGTGCCCCCTGTTTCTTTGATTATAATTTTGCCAGAGATGCCGTCCACTTCTGGCGCTGTATGAAAAAGCTTGTCTAGTACGAGTGCTGCTTCGGCAATCTTTTCTTTGTCGTTTATGTGTAGTTCTAGTACACCGCCACCAATATTATTTTTGAGTTCTTTGGCTGTGCCTTGAGCGATGACTCCGCCTTTGTCGATCAGGGCAATGGTGTTTGCTAGATAATCAGCTTCTTCTAAATATTGTGTTGTGAGTAGTAGGGTGGTGCCGTCCTTTACCAATTCTTCTAAAACCTCCCAAAGTTCTTGGCGACTTCTGGGGTCAAGGCCTGTGGTGGGTTCATCTAAAAATAAAACTTCTGGCTCGCCAACTAAACTTGCGGCAAGGTCTAGCCTTCTTCTCATGCCGCCAGAATAAGTTTTGGCAGTGCGATTTGCAGCATCCACCAAAGAAAATCT
>CAZGEB010000018.1:0-4297 GCA_964524915.1 uncultured Candidatus Saccharibacteria bacterium | reverse complement strand
AAGAAGTAAGAAGTGAGAATAACGAATGACGAATAGAGAATAGTGAATAAAGAATAAAGAATGAGGAATAATGAATAGAGAATGAAGAATGAGGGACAGAGAATAATGAATAAAGAATTAGGAGTAAAGAAAATGGAAATTCGGAATGGATAATAAGTGATATTTGTAGAGACTCGTAGATATTTATTGAGTCTTTTTATTCTCAGTGTTAATCTATATCAGTTTCTATTAATATCTTGTTCTCTCAAATATCAATATTTTATTATCTACACTTATTGAAATTATCTGCTAAAGTCTTTAAGATTTTAAAAATATGCTCTGTGTTGATAGAGTAGTGGACGGTCTGTCCATTTTTTTGGTCATCTACCAGCGCATAACTTTTTAAAATTTTCAAATGTTGTGATACGGCTGGTTGGGAGAGGCGGACTGTTTTTGTGATTTCATTTACAGTTTTTGGTCCAGAAAACAACGTTTGCAAGATACGGTATCTGGCGGCATTGCCAATACCTTTGCCAAACTTATTCATGGCTTCACAGCTTTCACTCATAATATATGTATATTAGCATATGCTTATATATTGTCAAGAATTATACATTTGAAATATTTAAGCATTGTATTTGGTAATAAGGCGCCCAAGGCGTGAGACTAGAATATTATTATCGTAGTCTCAAATTGTCTTTTTATTTTGTTCTTTTGTGTTGTCGCAGATCCACCGACCTCTGCCCCTCAAAGTTTCAACGTAAGGGGAAGTCTTGGTGTGGGGGCGGAGCCAGAGGCACGATCTAGATTTTGGCTATTTTATCAATCTTAAAACCTCTTTTGTGATTTGTTCTGGAGTTTTTTGGTCAATGATAATTTTAGCTTCATCTTTTATTTGCTTGCTATAAATTTCTTTATATTGTTTGGCTAGTTGTTTTTCCGCTATAACCATTGGTCTTTGCTTATTGTGCTTCTGAATTGTTTTAGGACTGCCGATAAGTAAAAATTGATAAACAGTGTAGCCAAATCTTTTTCCTATTTTTGCAATAGTTGTATTGTCAAAAGGCGGGTTATCCCATGTGTCTTCTGTGATGACAGTGTAGTTATTTTTTAAATAATTGCTTAAAGTAAATTTAAAATTGGCGAAAGATAGCTTAAAATCTTCAGCGCTTCTTTTATCGTGTGCGGTCATGACCCACTTAAATTCATCTGGTATGAGCAGGGAAGTTTTGTTTTTCTTTTTAAATATTTGCGCCAGGTTTCTACCCAGGGTAGATTTGCCAGATGCCGGAGCTCCGCGGATGATAATTAATATTTTTGTATTCATATTTTTATTCAAGTTTACAGTGAGTGCTTCTTTGATTTATTAATTACCGAAATGACTTTTAGGAAGATCTTTTTTCCGTCGGCGGATGGGCGTGTTATTTCGGGGTGGAATTGAAAACCATAGATGGATTTGCTTTTGTGTTTGATAATTTCTACTCCGTCTCGTGATGTGCCGATGCTAACTAGATCCCTTCCTGGGTTTTTTATTACCCAACGATGGCTCTCGTATACTTTTATAGTTTTTAGTCCTGCTGTGATAATATCTTTGGAGAGATTGACCTCTACAACCCCTTTTTCTTTTTTGTGGAGTCGGGCCAGTTTTGCTCCAAATAAAAATGCAATTATTTCAAATCCTAAACAAATCCCCAAGACCGGGATATGTGTATGTTTAAGAATATTGAGTTCTTTTGAATATTTATTTGCGTGGTGTTTTAGCGAATACTTATGTCCTCCTGAAAGTATGACCAGGTCAAATTCCTTTGCTTTTTTTGAGGACGCCTCGTCTAAACTTATTATAGTAATTTCATGGTTTTTTAATAGAGAACAAAGTTCTTTGAGGAAGCTGGTGCCATTGTCGATTATCAATATTTTCATGTACTGATTATATCATTTTTTGTGAGTGGTTCGTGAACTGCTTGGTGGTCGCTCATTTTGTATGTTATGATTTACTCATAGGTAAATTAAATTTATTTTTATGGCAAAAGGCAATCACGCACACAGAAAAGAAGTCAAAAAACCAAAAAAGAATAAAGACAAGAAAAAGTAGTTATAAATAAAAACACCGCTAGTCCGGTCTAGCGGTGTTTTATATTTAATTTTAGTGATTACGATTTGCCGATGGGCAGTTTATCTTTTGTAGAAATTGGGTTTTGTAACTGGCCTCATGGGAAAGTCGCGTGGAGAAGGTGCTATTCGTTGAACTATCTCTTTTTCTAATTTGGATATCCCACCTGAGTTTTGAAAATATTTTACTAGATCATCATATGTCCTGTCTGCATCTTCTGTGTCTCCCATCAGTAGGGTCCACACTCTTTCTGTTGGGGTTTTGACTTCAAAGAATCCTGTATTTTTCAGTTTTGTGTCCAGCTCGTCGTATGGTGTTTGTATGTCGCGAAAAATATGTATGTCTGCTTTTCGTTCTATGTGTATAAACTCCGGGGTTGGGATTGGAAAAATATCAGTATCCTGGAATTTATTTTCCTGAAATCTGGTTACCGAACCAGGGAAGATCTTCTCGTATTCTATATAGCCATACATCTCTTTGTCTGCAGATATTTTTTCAAGTATTTTATTAAATAAGTAGTCTGCATTATCGTCGGATGCTTTTTTGCTTGTGGCTATCCAAAGTGGGTCATATTCACTCAATCCTTGAATTTGGTATTGGATTGGTGTGAACCCTTCTTCTTTTAGTTCTAATAGTGTGTGTGGTAAATCTGGACCGAAATGATTGATGTGAAAATGATTAGGCATAAGGCTTTATGGTAGATTTCTTAATTTACAAGTTGCTTTATTTATTTTAGGTGGTTTGTGTTTATAGCGTCAAATATGTTGACTATATGACCTGTATTGACATATTTAGCTTTATTATATAAGATATTTATGTTGTCAAGTTGCTTGACGTATATGAACCAAAAACAATTAATTGAAGTTTTGGAAGATCTTGGTCTGTCTGCAAATGAAGCAAGGGTGTACCTTGCGGGTATTTCTCTTGGGCCAACCACTGTTGATTTAATTTCCAAAAATTCAGATGTTAAAAGAACCACAGTGTATCCTGTAATAGAGCAGCTCAAGAAAAAGGGTTTGGTGTCTGTACACATGCAAGGATTTAAAAAACTCTATCATACTGAAAAACCCGAAAAACTCGAAAGCATTTTGGAGTTGAGAAGGGCAAAGTTTCAAAAGCACTTACCTGACTTGAACTCTTTATATAAAATTGAGAACGGAGCTGGGGTGATTGGTTATCACGAGGGCAAGGACGCCATAAAAAATTTATACTGGAGTCTTTTAGATACCCTAAAGCCTGGTGATTTTTATGACGTGATTTCTTTAGGAAAAAGTTCTTTTGAAACCTTTAAGGATTGGTTTCCGGAATTTGTTTCTGCTAGGGCAAAATTAAATCTCCACGTAAAGGTTTTGTATCCAGATGTTCCTTGGGCTAGAGAACATAAAAGGCTAGAGGCTTTGCATAAGATTAGTGTCAGGTGGTTACCTTCTGGGGTTAAATTTGTGAGTAATTTAACCATTACACCTAATAGAGCATTCATACATAATTTTGACGATCCAATGATAGGTATAGTCATAGAAAATAAAAATACTATCCAGGTGTTTCAGCAGATGTTTGAAGTGATGTGGTCTGCTGGTTTGGAATCGTAGGACGTAATAGATAAAACCTCTCGGGTAAAAACCCGAGAGGTTTTGTTTTGGCTAATAATTATTTCTGAATCAAGACTGTGAGGACATTTTTGGATGTATCACAGTTGGCGTATTTTGTTCCTAGGTTATTAAAGGTGATAATCTGATAGCCGTACGCAGGAATACTGTAACTTTTTCCGTCAATGGTAATTTTGCGAGTCTGGTTGGATCGGTTGTCAAACATGAGTTTGGTGCCAACCTTGTAAGTCACACTAAATGGAGTAGCTTGACAAGCGTTGTCGAATTGAATGCGGTGGCCTTCGTATGCTTTGACTGCCTCGGTGTAGCTCATTACAGGCTTGGTTGGAGTTTTTGTGGGTGCTTTTTGTTCTGGTGCGGGGGCGGGTGGCGGTTCGGTTGCTGTATTTTGAGATTCCGCTATAGGTGGTGGATTTAGCTGCTGGCTTGTTTCTTGGTTTGGATTCTTTTGTACTTGCCAGAGTATGAAAGCTGCGACAATTATAATGATTCCAATTGCCAAGTAAGTGATTTTTTGTTTGTTCATAAAGTTTTGGATGATCTGATTATCATAAGTATAACATTCTAAAAAATCCCAAAGTCGATCTTTGGGATTTTTTAG
>CAZGEB010000017.1:12252-14341 GCA_964524915.1 uncultured Candidatus Saccharibacteria bacterium | reverse complement strand
ACCAAAAAACCAGCCAGCAAAATAATAATTCCTGTAATAGAAGTAGTAATGTACTCTTTGGCATGCTTCACACTCCCCTCGTTTCCCCCAGAAAACATGTACAAATACCCGGCCCAAGCAATAAAAAATACCGCCACAATACTACCCGTGACTATAGCGATATTATAAATCCTGTTGAAACAACCAAAAAGTAGGTCTCCTCCCCCACCGCTGTCCGGAGAACAAATAAAACTTCCGTCTGCAAAAACAAAATGCGGCAAAGAAAATAAAACAAGCGCGACCATGGCTAGCAAAATGTTCGCAAAAAATTTTTTGTTGTGAGTAGATATTTTCATTTTCATATTTTTTATTTTTGAAGAGTATACTAAAAAGTGTTTTTAATATTTACTTAATAAATAATAGTGGATTATTGGAAGAAATCTGCAGGGTTGTAAGTATAACCATATGGCACTTTGTAGTCCCCGTAAGTTTTAGAATATTTACCAGCAGCAATACCAAACCCTTCACAATCAAAGATAGTAAAATGCAAATGGAAACCTCTAGTGGGACCATACAAAAGTCTAGTGGTGTTGCCAGTGTTGCCCTCATAGCCAATCAAGTCTCCTTGAGCTACGCTCTTACCAGCAGAAACTTTATATGACTGCATGTGAGCATACAGGCTAATAATACACCTAGACCCGGTTTTGGTTTCTATCTTGTGCTTGACTGTACACCAATTTCCGTAAGAGGCATTGCTAGAATTACAAGCCGTTACTTCCCCTGAGGCTGCAGCATATATAGGCGTTCCTGCGGGGGCCGCAATATCCAAACCATTATGCACAGAGTAGCCCAGTGCTTTAAAATTGGTTGGTCCATACTTCTGTGTCAAAACCCCAGCCATAGGCTTTATGAGCGAGCTACTGTTTGGCTGGATGGTTCTTTTTCCGAGTTGTGCTTCTACCTGAGCATCCAAATTTTGAATTTCCGACTCCAAATCTTCCCCGGCTTGCTTGTTTGCCGCCAAAAGATTTTGATAATTTTTTTCTACGCCTTTGGTTTTCTCTAAAAGCTTTTGCCTGCTACTACGCTGATTATTCAAAGCCACCCTTTGTTCTTCCAAATCAGCTTTCAGTTCCTCTTGCTGCCTTAGCTGAGCAGTCCGCTCGCTTCGTTGTTCCTCTAAAATACTTTTAACTTCTTTTATTTTTTGCACTGTACTGTACACCCTGTGCTGCAACTGAGAAGTGTACTCCACACTATCCAAAATAGAAGAAAAAGAATCAGAGCCAAAAGCCAGCTGTAGACCAGAAGACTCATCCATTTGATGAAGCATAGTCACCAACTTACCTAAATTCGTGCGCTGATCTTGAAGCTCACCTTCTCGCCTATCTACTTGTCTAGTCAATTCTTGAATTTGTAGCTTGGCATCTTCTATTTGAGTTTCTTTTGCTTCCACGGCCAATTCAGTTGACCTAATTTGTGCATCAAAAATCCTTAGCTCGTTTTTCAAGCTAGCCTGTTGCTTTTGCGTTTCACCAATTTGTCCCTGTAACTCCTTGATTTGCTTGTTAATCTCCGCAAGCTTCAGCTCCAACCTCCCTCTTTGATTATTCAGCTCATCTACAGAGGCCGCGTCAGCAAAAAACACAAATCGCGAAACAGAAAAAGCCAAAAGAAACACAGAAAACACAACAATTCCAAACCTTTTAGACATCATATCTATATTATACCATGCGCAGATAGACAAATACTTAATTTTAAAAAAGCTTATATATAAGCAATTTTTAAATATTTTTGCCTATTTATATTTATGATATATGAAATTATTAAAGGCATACACCGCCACTCCAAAAGCCACAGACACGTTTAGCGACTCCTTGGCCCCCGTCCTATTTATCTCTACTGCCGCGTTGCATTGTTTCAATAACGCCTTGGGAATGCCAGCGACTTCCTCACCCACAACCAATAATGTATGCTTTTTGAATTTAAAAGAGTCAATCCTTTGAGGTTTTGGGGAGTTGATGTTGTTTTCCAGTGCCACAATCTGCAAATCTGGAAAAGTAGCTAATAGTTTTTTGATAATCAATGATGGTGATTTTCTATACTCCCA
>CAZGEB010000017.1:10586-12152 GCA_964524915.1 uncultured Candidatus Saccharibacteria bacterium | reverse complement strand
TCTCTGGCTGAGCCTGCAAAAATTTTTGGTACGGTTGTTCTTCTGGTATCTATAGCGCCCTCTTCATATACCATCCTATACCAGTGAAGCCCCAACCAAATCCCATACCACAAACCAAAAAATGTAGCCACAGCAGACAACAAGCTATCCACAACCTGGACTGTTTCTGAGTTCACATCTACACCTATTAAAAATGCTAAAAGAAGTAGCCCTCTTTCTATCAACAAAAAGAAAAATACTCCGATGATTCCGCAAAGCAGAATATAAAACGAACGTTTTGTTTCACTATTCATAAAAAAATTTTTATTTGTTATTATTTTTTAATTTTAAATTTTAGAAAACCACTTCTTACTTCAATATTATACCATATTTATTTCAAACTCAGAACACTTCTCTTGTAACTATCTAAATTATCCAAAGCAATACCAGTGCCCTTTGCAACACAAAGTAGTGGCTCTTCTGCGACAGAACATGGTATACCTATTTGATCCATCAAAAGCCTGTCCAAATTTCTCAAGAGTGCTCCACCACCAGTCAAAACTATTCCTCTGTCTATGATATCACTGACTAACTCAGGTGGCGTCTCATGAACCACCCCTTTTACTGCTTTAACAATCTCTATAAGCTCATCTTTGATCGCATCTGCTATTTCATTACTGCGAATTCTAACAATCCTGGGCAGTCCGCTCACAGCATCTCTACCTTTTACTTCCATGACTTCTTCATCGTTGATTGGAATAGCTGTTCCAATGGCAATTTTTAAACCTTCCGCGGTCCTCTCGCCAATCACCAGGCCATGCTTCGCCCGAATATAATCAACAATCCTAGAATCAAGTGCGTTTCCCGCAACCCGTACAGAAGTAGAAGTAACGATTCCACCCAGAGATAAAACCGCGACGTCCGTAGTTCCACCACCAATATCCACAATTAAATTTCCCACCGCAGTAGCAATAGTGATCCCGGCGCCAATCGCAGCCGCTACAGTTTCTTTTATTAAATAAGCTTGTTTTGCTCCTGCTGACATAGCAGCATCCAGCACCGCACGTCTTTCTGTAGAAGTTACACCACCAGGTACGGAAATCAAAACTTCTGGTCTAAAAAATCTTTTTTTACCCAAACCTTTATTTATGAAATACCGAAGCATGGCCTCTGTCACTCTATAATCAGCCACTACCCCACCCCGCATTGGCCTGTGAGCCACTATAGTTTCAGGAGTTCTACCTATCATATCCCTAGCTTCTTGCCCCACAGCCAAAACCCTATTGTCGTCCAAAGACACCGCCACCACAGTGGGCTCGTTCATCACAATCCCCCTACCAGGCAAACACACTAGAGTGTTTGCTGTCCCTAAATCTATCCCGATTTTTTGCTGAAAAATTGCCATAGTATTTAGTATAGCAAGGATTTAAAAAGTTGTCTTATGTAAGATTTTCTAGTAAAATAAAGGTAATATTTGTAATGGTCTAGCAAACGCCCGCCTAAGCATTCTCCACCTCTATAATATATGACTACACGTACTAGGTATTTTATTTTGGTTATCTGCGTCATAATATTCCTCGGCCTAGC